>CAXMPV010000127.1:0-315 GCA_964195175.1 uncultured Thermodesulfobacteriota bacterium
CTCATACACGTCTCTTTCTTCTAATAATAATCGGCACAATACCTACAGTCGTAATAGCATTTTCCTTTAGAAATGCATTGGAAACTCTCTTCAGCAAACCGGGAATTGCAGGATATATGCTAATCGTAACCGGTACGATACTATGGTTTACCAAATTTGATTTTTTAAAGACCAAAAACAATAAAAAGAGTTTAGGGATTTTTGACGCCTTGATAATTGGTACTGTTCAGGGGCTTGCAATAACCCCCGGCATATCAAGGTCAGGTACAACAATTGCCACGGCCACATTCAGAGGTGTTGACAGAGAGACTGCTG
>CAXMPV010000127.1:325-5739 GCA_964195175.1 uncultured Thermodesulfobacteriota bacterium
ACCTGCGATTCTTGGGGCTATGGCAATGATGGCAAAAGACGCCGTTACTCTCCAAAGCGGAGAAATTTCTTTTCTCATAATCGGAAGTGTTGTTGCCGCAATATCCGGTTACATTTCTCTACGCGTCTTAATAAGAATAGTCAATAACGGCAAACTGCATTTTTTCTCTTATTACCTTTGGCCGGTTGGGTTGCTCGTAATCTTTTACTTCACATGAATGATTATCTGACACGTTCGAGAAATCTACCGAAAAGCTTTCTCTTTATTTTGCCTCTTTTAGTCTTTTATGAGATTGGCATTCTACTCTATGGTGCCGAAACAAAAAATAGTGCTGACGTTATCGTAAAAAAACCATTTGAGCTCTTTGGTGACATCGCAACCCTGGTATTCAATTCATTAATCATCATCATCTCCTTCTGTTCAATATTTTATATAGAGAGAAAAAATCATTTAAGTTGTAGAATTTTTATTCCTATGCTTTTTGAAAGTGCGGTTTATGGTTTTTCCCTAGGATACGTAGTACTATTTTTTGCACATGGATATTTGCCATTTGATATTACGAACTCATACGTTCAAGGTTTTATAAAAGGGATAATTATCTCTTTCGGAGCAGGCATATACGAAGAAATACTCTTTCGCATGCTGCTGTTAAGCATCATTTATTTTATTATAGTTAAAGCGTTAAAAATCAATCCCGCTATTGGCTCTCTTGGTAGCATACTAATATGTGCTTCCATATTTTCTATCATGCATTACACAGGACCATCCGGCGATAGTTTCTCAATACATAGTTTCTCGTTCCGCCTGGTTGCCGGGATCATTTTATCTGCAATCTTTATTTTTCGAGGTTTAGGGATTGCTGTCTATACACATGCCATTTATGATATCCTGGTAATTCAAAATGCCTATACATAATACCACACCGCAAGTCCTTGCAAATTAAATAGTTATGCCATTTTCCCAACTCGATTTTCCCTCACAACGGTTATAAAAATAAATAAAGCGAGTAATTGAATAGAAATTCATGTCAAAATCTGTAATAATATCCCGATAAAAGACATAAAGAATTGTAACAGCAGTTTTTACGAATTGAAAATTTAATTAGGTATCATCGAAATGGAAAATATAATCGTAGGCATTACCGGAGCCAGTGGTGTGGTTTACGGACAGCGCCTCTTACAAGCACTGAGCGATAAATCATATCCTGTTCACTTAATTGTGTCAGAAGCCGCTATACAAGTCATAGAAAGTGAATTAAATCTCACCTTAGATATGAATGAGTTCAATATCAGTAAATTTATTGATAGGGAAAATCACAGTATAACTTATCACCACATATCAGATATTGCAGCATCTATCTCAAGCGGCACATTCAAGACCAAAGCAATGATTATTGCACCATGCAGCATGAACACGCTCTGTTCAATAGCAAATGGTATTGCATCTAATCTCATTCAACGTGCTGCAAGTGTTACACTAAAGGAGGGAAGGAAATTGGTTGTCATGCCTCGCGAAACTCCGTTAACTCCAATACATCTGGAAAACATGTTGAAATTGTCAAAAGCACAAACCTGTATCTTACCTGCTATGCCAGGATACTACTACCATCCGAAGACTATCGATGACCAGGTAGATTTCATGGTAGGAAAGGCACTAGACTACATTGGAATAGAGTATCCGCCGTATACCAGAAAGAGCTATGGAGACTGGGAATATATGAATTCTGAATTAATGACTTCATAGAATCTGCAGGCAGTGAAATATCTTAGTATCACGTTAGCACATTATTTACCCGGTTAGAAATCGTATTATGGAAGACAATAAGAAAAAAAGCAGAGTAGGTTTTTGGATTTCAACTTCATTGGCAATATTCTTTTTTCTTTGCTGTATTGTGTTATTCATTTCATTGATGGGCCTCTTCGTAGTAAAGGGTGCACTAACAACACACGCTGAAGATGAAAGCGCCAAGAAACTTTCCGAAACGGTAATAGGAGGAAATGGTACTGACAAAATACTTCTAATTCCATTGAAGGGAGTTATTACCGCACAATCACCAAAGAATTTTTTCCAGGAGACGCCAAGCATTGTTGACAGTGTAAAACAGCAACTTAAGCAAGCGCGGAACGATAACGATGTAAAAGCGGTAATATTGGAAATCAACAGTCCTGGCGGAGGAATAACAGCAAGCGATATTATTTACAAAGAAGTCCTGGAATTCAAAGAAGAAACAAATAAGAAAATAATCGTCTGCATGCTGGACGTTGCGGCATCCGGCGCCTATTACATTTCAGCCGCTGCAGATAAAATAATTGCTCATCCGACGACAATTACCGGAAGTATTGGAGTAATCATGCCTCTTATCAATATTGCTACTCTTGCAGAAAAATACGGTATCGAAGATAATTCTATAAAGTCAGGAGATATGAAGAGTATTGGTTCTCCTCTTAAAAAAATGTCAGACGCGGAGAGGAAGGTCTTGAATGACATTGTAGACGAAATGTACACAAGGTTTGTAAATATTATTGCAACAGGCAGAAACATGAAAACAGAAGATGTTAGAAAGTTGGCAGATGGCAGAATATATACAGGGAAGCAGGCGTTGGATAACGGATTGGTTGACAAATTGGGCTATATTGAAGACGCAATCACTCTCGCCAAAAACATAACAGGTTTAAACGAAGCGAAAGTTATAAGATACAAAAGAGCGTTTAACCTGGCAGAAATTTTCGAAGGCTCAATGGATAATCTACTTGGTGATCGAACAATTAAGTTTAGTTTACACGCTGCAGCAGGTTACGACTCCCCTGGATTTATGTACTTATGGACTGGATATCAACAAAATAATCTCTTCAAATGGCCCGAATTTAATTGATAACTACAATTCAAATTTCCAAATCAAGAAAACACCGAAATAACCGAGAATTAAGATAACCCTATAGACATAAAATTCAGATATTGAAAAATTAGAGTTAAAAGACTGAATTATGAAAAGAGCTATCACTATTTTACCGTTTTCACTAATAAGCATTATCAAAAATCTACTCCATTTGAACCCGACAGGAATATGAAATGAAAAACGACGGTCTTCGTAAAAAGCAGAAAGAATCTAAACGTTCTTCAGGATTAGGACTGATAAAACAGTTGATAGTATTGGCATTGATCCCGGCCCTGATAGTAGGCGGATTTATGGCAATTCTGCTGTTTCGTGAATTTGATGCAAAAAAACAGGCTGAGCAGATCAAAAGTATCGCAGATTATATGGTGGTTGCCAACCAGGTTGTTCACCAATTACAGAGAGAGTGTGGAGCATCTGCCGGATACATTGCCAGTAATGGAAATAACATGAAAAACACGATGGAAAAACAGAGGCTACTTACAGACAAGTATTACACTGTCATGGATAAAGACATAAAATCATTGGATATGGCAAACCTTGGCTATAAATTTGCCAGGCGTGTCAATGCTTCCTCAAGAAAACTGTGGAAACTGCCCTCTATCAGAGAAAAGATTACTTCACTGTCAATCGGAAATAATGAATCCAATGAACTCTATGCTGAGATAATAGACGACATCCTGGGAACATTCCAGGAAGCAAGTGTCATTATTAAGGGCTCTGAACTCTCATTTCCATTTACGGCCTGTGTCAATCTCATCATGGTCAAAGAAATGGCAAGCAGAGAAAGGGCAATTCTGACCGGTTTCGTAGTGGAAAACAAACCTGTTACTCAATCAGAAATGCATGCCTGGATGCAGGTATCTAAAGGACAGGATGCATTGCTCACCGTTTTTAAATACCAGATTACAGAAAAAATACTGAATGAATTTCGCAAAAAAATGAGTGAGTCAAGTATTAAGGCCGTAATGGATGTACGCAAGCAAATCAGTGAAAACCTTGCGAATGGTAATTTTGGACTGAAACCTGAATTAGTTTTTGCTGTCACAACAGAACGAATTGACGATTTGAAAAAAGTTGAAGATGCGCAACTCCAGGAAATCCTTAAAGAAGCAACAGATTTATCCTCTGAAAAAATGATCTCTGTTATCATCTATTCCGGTTTGACAGGCGGTTCTGCAATAGCAATGTTTATATTATGCTTTTTTGTGGCAAGAAGTATAACCAAACCAATTACAGCACTTTCAAAGGCTGTTAGAAGTGTTGCGGAAGGAGAACTTGATCACAATATTGAGATAAAGACCAGAGGTGAAATCGGTGAATTAGCAGACAGCTTTAATGACATGATCTCTAACTTACGCCTGACGACAGAAAAAAATGATACCCATAACTGGCTCAAGACTGGCCAGATGGAACTGAATGTAAAAATGCGAGGTGAACAGGATATTAAAGTATTGGGTGGAAATATCATTGGGCACCTGGCTGAATATTTGAATGCACAGGTTGGGATACTATATATGTCTGGTGATGATAATCGTCTTAAACCAATAGGTAGTTATGCCTATGTTCAGCAGAAGAATACCCCGAATGAATTTATGCCCGGTGAGGGTCTGGTAGGTCAGGCGGCATTGGAGAAGAAACATATTCTTTTAACAGATTGTCCTGACGATTCGATCAACATTAATTCCGGCCTAGTAGAAGCTACACCAAAACAGATCCTGATCTTCCCGCTAATATTGAATAACACAGTAAGCGGCGTTGTCGAACTGGGGTCTTTCAACGAATTCCAGGATATCCATCTAACCCTTCTGGATCAGGTTGCAGAGAGTATTGCTGTTGCCTTGAATACTGTTATATCCAGAAACAGCACTGAGATCCTTCTGGAACAGACACAGCAACAGGCAGAAGAACTTCAGGCACGTGAAGAGGCTCTTCGTCAAAGCAATGAAGAACTTGAAGAAAATGCAATTGCATTAAAAGACTCTGAATCAAGACTACAATCTCAACAAGAAGAACTACGTCAGACAAATGAAGAAATTGAGGAACAAAAAAACTCTGTAGAAAGCAAGAATGTGGACCTGATAGCTGCCAGAAAAACTATTGAAGATAGAGCACGGGAGCTGGAACAAAGCAGTAAATACAAATCTGAATTCCTGGCCAATATGTCCCATGAGCTGAGAACTCCATTAAATAGTATCCTCCTTTTATCGAGACTTCTTGGTGATAACAAGGACGGCAGTTTATCAGAAGATCAGGTGGAATCAGTTGTATCAATTAACTCTTCGGGTAACGACTTATTGGAACTTATTAACGATGTACTTGATCTCTCCAAGGTAGAGTCAGGGAAGATGGATCTCCAAATTGAAGATATGTATTTACAGGATTTTTGCAATAACATAAAACGAAATTTCCAGCACGTTGCCAAAGAAAACGGTGTCAACCTGAACGTTGAAATTTCTGATGGATTACCGGAGCATATTCGTACCGACGAACAGAGGGTTGAGCAGATTTTGAAAAACTT
>CAXMPV010000128.1:0-5713 GCA_964195175.1 uncultured Thermodesulfobacteriota bacterium
GATATTGGACCGGCAGCCAGAGTCCCTCCCTGACCCACAGTAATATCCTGTCATATTCAGAATCAAATGTATCCTTTGGAGTGAGTTCAATGTGATACAGTGCCTCCTCTTCAGTCGAGATATCTTCAAGAAGAGTAATGTCATAGTTCTCCCTAGCTTTATCTGTTGAATATTCATATCCCAGGGCAAAGATATCCATCCCCTGCGGCGAATCCAAGCCATTGCTTGTTTTATATTTCTCAACCTGTTTTTCTTTCAGATGATATATCCAGATATATGTACCGTCGATAACGTTAATTTCGTTTCGCGGAGGGAAAAAGTTCAGATTCAATTTGTTAGGTTTTTTATATTGTAGATAACCTAGAGAAACTTCTTCTGAGTCAAGCAGAGAAATAACTCTTGAATATTTGATGTCAGCATCCATTGTTTTAAGTCGAGAATTAGCATCTTCCACTTTTTCTAATATTTCATCAAGACTATAGCTGATATGATCATCTAAAGCAGAAGAGTTGGTCTGGCTGAATGCAATAAAACAGATAACGACAGGAATTATTAGAGAAAATATTCTATTATTAATCATCTTCTGATTCTAGCATCAGTCATTGATTTTTCAAGGAATAAGTAATAAACAGTCAGTCATGGCAATTTAGTCATTTGTTATTGGTCAGTAGTCATTCGCAATCTCTCAATCCTACCCTCCCCCCCTCTTTATAAGTTGACAGTAAAATATGCAGCTGATACGATAATGCGGAATATCCGCAAATAAGTGTGAAGTGTGAAGTATTTAAAGTAACTAAAATAAAAAAAGATTTGTTTCTTACTACAACTTTAGCTCACTTCAAACTTTAGTCACTTTCAACTTTTATGACTATGTATATATTAAAATCGAGATATTTAATAAAAGATCCGGATAACGTAATTGATAATGGCGCTGTCGTTATTGATGATAGTGGAATGATAGAGTTTGCAGGAGAATTCAAGGATATCGCGGGCCCTGAGTCGTATCGAACAATTGATCTTGGGGACACTGCAATAGTACCAGGATTTGTAAACACACATACACACCTGGAATTGACTCATCTCCACAAGAGTATCAATAGCAATGGTAATTTTACAGATTGGATCAGGCAGTTAGTAGGCAAAAAGAGTGACTGGACAGAAAATGAATATGCACTTTCCGTTCGAGAAGGAATCAAGAGCAGCCTTAAATCAGGAACTACAACTATTGTTGATATTACCAGAAACGGTATTGCATTGAGTGAATTAGTAACAAGTAAAATCAGAAAATCACTCTTTTTTGAAATTATAAATTTTGACCCTGACACGGCAAAAGGCACAATAAATGATTTTAAGAAAATATTCACTACTATAAATCAAGATGAACTATTATCGATTGGAATTTTCCCGCATGCACCTTATACTGTCTCAGAGAAACTTTACAGAGACTGCAAGGAAGTTTCAGAAGAGCTGGGTATTGAAATAGCGACACACATAGCTGAAACTAAAGACGAAGTTGAATTTCTGACTAGTGGAACGGGGCATTTTGTATCTTTACTGAATGATTTCAAGATGTTGAAGGACTGGAAACAACCCGAACTGAGTCCTATTCATTATCTGAAAAATATTGGATTTTTAGAAAATGGGTGTATACTTATTCACTGTAACTACATGACTGAAGAAGAAATCGATCTTATTGAAAAGAGTAAATCGAATGTAGTCTTCTGTCCCAGGAGTCATGAGTATTTTCAGCATGACGATCATCCTTTCTCTTCATTAAAGGATAGAGATATAAACATCGCCCTGGGAACTGATAGCCTTGCCAGCAATGACACACTCAGCATATTAGATGAAATGAAATTCATCAAGAAACATTATCGTGATTTAAAGCCTCAGGATATTTTTTACATGGGTACTATTGCGGGAGCAGTTGCTTTAAAGATGGATGACCGTATTGGCAGGTTATATCCGGGATATTATGCTGATATTGCTGTAATCGAATTTGAAAACAGAGACGTAACCAATGTTTATGATGGAATCTTCTCTCAAAATTCCGAGTGCATATTAACAATGGTATCGGGAGAGATCTGTTATGATAAAAATAGACTGCCATCATTTAGTCCATAGTTTTTTTACATATTGAACAATTTCGAATTTTGTAAGTATAAGGAGAAGTTTTATAAATGCTGGATATAAATATTATTCGTAACGAAATTGAGAAGGTCAAGCAGGCAGTAATTAACAAAAACGAAAAGACCAACCTTGATTCATTGCTGGAACTTGACTCAAAACGAAAATCTCTATTGATTGAATGTGATGATCTTAGAAATAAACGAAATGTAACCTCTAAAAAAATCAGCGAATTAAAATCAAAAAAAGAAGATGCATCAAATGAGATACAGGAGATGAAGGGCGTTTCTGATAATATAAAGCAGTTGGAGACTGATATAAAGACATTATCAGATGATCTGGAGGCAATACTTCTAAGAATACCAAATATACCGGCGCCTGATGTACCTGTCGGAAAAGATGAGACATCAAATGTCATTGTAAAAGAGTGTGGAGAGAGGAGAGAATTCTCATTCACCCCCCTCCCCCACTGGGACATTGGAAAGGCATTGGATATTCTGGATTTTGAAAGAGGTGCAAAAATAACCGGCGCCGGCTTCACACTATATAAAGGTGCGGGAGCAAGGCTGGAACGCGCACTATACAACTTCATGCTGGATCTTCACACACAGGAACATGGATATACCGAAATATTTCCACCTTATCTTGTTAACAGATCTTCAATGACAGGCACAGGGCAATTACCTAAACTGGAAGACGATATGTACAGAATTCCTGAAGATGATCTGTTTCTTATTCCTACTGCTGAGGTTCCGATAACGAACATACACTCTAACGAAATCCTGTCTGCCAAAGACCTTCCAACGTGCTATGCGGCCTGTACTGCATGCTTCAGACGGGAAGCTGGCTCTCACGGCAAAGATACAAGAGGTATGTTACGAGTACATCAGTTTAATAAGGTTGAATTGGTAAAGTTTGTCAGACCTGAGACGTCTTATGACGAGCTTGAATCTCTCTTGTCTGTATCAGAGAAAGTCTTACAGCTTTTGGGGCTTCAATATCAGGTATTAAAACTATGTACCGGAGATTTAAGCTTTGCGGCTGCAAAATGCTACGATATTGAGGTGTGGTCACCAGGTGTAGATAAATTTCTTGAAGTATCTTCGTGCAGCAATTTCGAGGATTTTCAGGCAAGACGGAGTAATATTCGTTTTAGAGATGATGATGGCAAGGCAAGGCATGTACACACTCTAAATGGATCGGGTGTCGCACTTCCCAGAACGATGATCGCGGTTATTGAAAACTATCAAAGGGAAGATGGTACCATAGAGATTCCGGAAGTGCTCAGACCATATATGAATGGATTAGATACAATTAAGAAAAGATAGAGCCGGCAAAAGGCATTATTTTATTTTTGAGTCAATGTCGCTATCGCCTGGGCTGCTGCACCTTCTGATCTTCCTATAGAACCCAGCCCTTCTGTCGTTGTAGCTTTAACGTTCACCCTTACCACATCTACCTTTAGAATCTCAGAAATGCGCTGCTCCATCTCTTTCTTCTTTTTACTTATTTTCGGTTCTTGCGCGATATAAATAATATCAACATTATTTACATACAGACCCTTTTCATTTACCAGTTCTATTACTTTGTCCAGGAGTATTTGGCTTGATATCCCCTTCCATTTGTCGTCTGTGTCCGGGAAAAGCTCACCAATATCCCCTAATGAAGCCGCACCCAAAATCGCGTCACCGACTGCATGCAATACAACGTCGGCATCAGAATGGCCAGCCAGTCCCAAGGGGTGATCGAAACTAATACCGCCTAAAACCAGCTTTCTGTTTTCTACAAATCTATGAACATCATAACCAATTCCTGCATACATCATAAAGAGTAAAGATTAAAACCTAATATCCTTCCTTTCTGAGTTGCTCAAGTCTTGTTTCGGCAATGCCGAGATATTGTGTTTCTTTACATGTTTCTAATGCCATTTTGTAGTGCCTTGCTGCTTCTGCATAATCTCCCAGCTGGTTATCGAAAACCCAAGCTGCCTTGAAACGTGCAGGCTTGTCAGTCTTTTCATTAATCTCGTAACACATAATATAGTAATCCGCAGCGCCTTCATAATCCTTGAAATAGAAACCTTCGTAAATATCAGCAATCTCATAAGCAGCATCGTCAGCTTTATCACTCTCCGGATAGTCATCTAAAATCTTCTTAAATCTTGCAACTGCTGATATTAATTTTGCTTTCTTTTTAATTATAATAAGCGGATTTTTGTATGCTTTTCCATCTTCAAAGAGCATATTTGCATCTTCTATATTCTTGCTGGGACTAACCTCTGATATTATCTCTTTTACCTTAAAATATTTGCGACGAGGAACTTTTTTAAGTGCCTTTAATTCTTTTCTTGCGCGCTTCAGTCTTAAGTGGTTTCCAATATCCATGTAATATTGGATTAGTTCTTCTAGCGCACTCTTGTAGCTATCCCTTGCAGATGCCACTGCATTGGCAATCTGGGTCTCCCTGGATTTCATATCTGTGAGCCTGCTGGAGGTGCTTAATTCGCATTCTGTACAAAACTGCTTATCATCAGCAATATTTTCGTAGCAACGTTCACAGCTACCAGCCCATGTAAAGCCGGATATGCACATAATTGGAATAAATATTAAGAGTAATGAGAAATGTCTCACATGTCACCTATTTGGTTTATAGTTTGAGTTATAATGCTGGCAGAGCCTATTGGCTGCAGCTTTTGCGAATTAAATCTTTAGTACGCTCTGAAAGGACTTTCAAATCTGTAATCTGTCGATTAACTTCTTCCCTTTCAGACCATCTGTTATCACGATAGGAAGATATTCTATTCCCGATGTCTTCGAGAACTCTATCAATTATTTTTTCAAATTCGAACTGCAACATATTGTTGAATCTTTCACAAATAGCATCAACCCGCTGCATAAATTCGTTTCTATATTTTTTTCGTTTTAATGGAAACAGTGAGAACCCTATTCCCGCCAGAATAGAAGCGACAACTATACCTAAAGTGTTCGGAATAAAAAAAGTACTGAGGCCTATAACTATGCCAATTGCCAGGCCCTCCAAAATAACGAAATTAATAAAACCACTCTGTACCACCCTGTAAGCCTTCGCCCCCTCCAATTCGCCATCCAATTCCGGAAACTGCTTTGCATACTCTCTTATGTTAATATGTTTATCAGATCCACGGCCGATAAAAGGGCGATCTTTGCGTATAACAGCATCATCATTTGCATTGCGCTGTAAAGCAATTTCAGATTCGATATAATCATGGGCCATATCCCACAAGACTTCATTGTTTCTATCAACATAATCTAAAGCATCATTTATTATTCTTTCCAATTCTGTCCTGGGATCTGCGACGCCAAAAACTTCTCTTTTAAATTTACCCTCGAATTTTTCGCGTGCAAACTTCATTGTAATGATGGCTCGTATATTCACATAATAATTCAAAAAACTATCAACTTTTTCCTTCAATCTTGTAAAAACAGAATGTGTCTCTATCTTGTATTTATTAATATATTCCGTCATATCCTGCTTTTTATTACTCAAACGTTTTTCGAACATCTCTACGCTCTTAATCTCACTGTTGCAATGTGAAACTTTCTCACTT
>CAXMPV010000129.1:0-5709 GCA_964195175.1 uncultured Thermodesulfobacteriota bacterium
AGATGTACGCCCACAATCTCACCACTTGACTCATCAGTAATGACTTTTATGAAACCTTCTTCTTCGCCTAACGTCTGAGCTTTGCCATTAGAAATGAATGGAAATCTGGCAGTTTTTAGATCATGGCCTGCCAGCTCTGCATCTTCTTGAGTCATGCCGACACTTGCAACCTGAGGATTCGTATAGGTTACTTTCGGGATGGTGTTATCGTTTATTGGTGGGTAATCCACGCCAGCAATATTGTGTGCCGCGAGCAGGTCCTGCGCGGATGCCAGATGCGCAAGCATTGGTGGGCCAATAACATCACCAATTGCGTAGATACCAGACTGGATTGTCTGCATATTCTCATCAATGTTTATGAACCTTCCATTATATTCAAGATTAAGTGATTCCAATCCTAAGCCTTCAGTTTCAGGTTTTCTGCCCATGGCAAGCAGGACTTTTTCACTTTGAAGCGTTTCTGCCTTTCCATCATTTTCCTTAACCTTTGTCTCAACTGAGTTCTCTTTTATTTTAATGTGACCAAGTTCAGTCTGCGTAAGGAAATTGATACCTTTCTTTGAAAGGCACTTTCTCAATGCACTTCCTACATCCTTGTCGCTTGTCGGGAGGATTTCGTCCATCACTTCAATCACGGTTACTTCGCTTCCGAGTGCGTTGTAAATATAAGCGAATTCGACTCCTACTGAACCGCTTCCAATAATCAGGAGTGAGGATGGTACCTCTTTCAACTCCAGAATATCATCGCTTGTTAATACGTTCTTCTTATCATGCGGTAGGCCTTTAAAAACTACCGGTGAAGAACCGGTGGCGATAATGATGTTCTTCGCAGATACTTCCTCATCTGTTTTATTGCCGTTCCTGACCAGCACTTTACCAGGAGATACTATTTGTCCGATACCTTTCAAAAGATCAACCTTATTTTTTTTAAGTAAGTATTCGACTCCGCCAAATAGCCTGTTTACAATTGTCTGCTTTCGCTTGTGGAATTCACTGAAATCTGCACGGACACCTTTCGTGACGATACCGAACTCTTTGCTCCTTTTAAATAGTTCGTATACATGGGTTGATTGAATCAATGCCTTTGTGGGTATACAGCCTTTGTGCAGACAGGCACCTCCGACTTTATCTCTTTCAATAAGCCCCACACTCAGGCCCAGTTGTGCGCCCTTGATCGCGGCAACATAACCGCCGGGACCACCCCCAATAATTAATAAGTCATACTTTTTCATAAAATAGTTTTACCTGTTTCTTTATCCCCACCTTCAAAGGAAGTAGATATTCATTTTTTCTAAAGTTTTTTGAGTTTCAGAGAAGGTTAAAAGTGCCTAAAGTTTGAAGTGAGCTAAAGTTGTGGAAAGTATTTTTCTAATTTTAGGCACTTTAGTTCACTTAAGGCACTTCAAACTTGATTGTGGCTTTGTTGCACTATTGAATCTTTTCAACTTTAGCAGCACTGACTTTGTATTCTGGCATTAAGTTTGAGGTGCCGTTTGTACGTGAGGTACTGCAAGGATCTTTTGTGAGTAGGTTTGCCGGAGCAGTTATGAAGTGTATTGGAATCCAGACCTGTTTTGACATTACCCTGTTTGTGATATTGGCTGAAAGGGATATCTGACCACGCTTTGTCGTTACCCTTACCATTTCTCCATCCTTTATCCCAGCATCATCTGCATCATCTTGTGATATTTCTACAAATGGATAAGGCTGTTTTTGTATGCTTCCCTTTGCTCTGTGAGTCATGGTGCCACTATTAAAGTGGTAAAGAGTACGTCCGGTGCTGAGAATAAATGGATAACTCTTGTCCGGTTTTTCAGAGGATGGTTTGCTTTCCGTTGAGGAGAACATTGCCTTTCCATTAGGGAATTTCTTTTCGTATAGAAATTTCGTGCCAGGGTGATCTGCCTTTGGACACGGCCATTGTATTCCACCGTTATTGAGTCTTTGGTAATTAATCCCGGCAAAATTGGGCGATACTTTTCTGATCTCTTCCCAGATGACTTCCGGAGAACTATAATTCATTGGATGTCCCATGCAGGTGGAGAGTTCAGATATTATATTCCAATCTGCTTTAGCCTTACCCGGTGGTTCGACTGTCTTTCTTACTCTTTGAACGCGTCTTTCTATATTAGTGAAAGTACCATCCTTTTCGGCAAAGCAGGCCGCCGGTAGTATTACGTCAGCATATTGAGCCGTATTGGACATAAAAATATCCTGTACTACCAGGAAATCCAGTTTACTTAATGCCTTCTTAACTTTTGTCGTATCAGGTTCACTCATTATTGGATCAGCGCCCATAACGTACATCGCCTTGACCTTGCCTTTGGATGCAGCGTTAAACATCTCCCTGATTTGTAGTCCCTTGCTTTTAGATAATTTGGCCTTATAAACCTTTTCAAATTTTTTGCGTACATTGATATCTGAAACGGGCTGGGAATCAGTATAGAAATCAGATATGGCTCCCATGTTGAAAGCTCCCTGGCCGTTGTTCTGGCCCATAAGAGGGTATATTCCGGAACACTCCTTACCTATATTACCCGTCAGCAATGCAAGATTTACGAGGCTTCTCACATTATCATTACCTGATCTGTGTTGTGTGATACCGTTTCCGTATAATATTATGGCACTCTTTGCATTAGCGTAAGCTCTGGCCGCTTCTTCAATTGCATTCTGAGAGATACCGGTAAGTTTTACCTCTTTTTTAATATCGTTTTTTGCAATGGAGCTATTTAGTGTTTTAAATTTATCAGTTCTTTTTTCTATAAATTTTTCATCGTGGAGTTTCTCGTTAATGATTACGCTAATTATGGCGTTAACGAGAGAAGCGTCTGTTCCAGGTTGAAGATTTAAGAAGTTCTCAGCCTTCTTAGCCAGCCATATCTTACGTGTGTCCGCAACAATTAATGTCTTGCCATTACGGAGCGCCTTTTTTATCTCAAGTCCTATTATAGGATGTGACTCTGTAACGTTTGCGCCGATCACAAATATAACATCTGTATTTGAGATCTCCTGGATTGAATTAGTTGTGGTACCCAAGCCAAGGGTATCTCTCAGTGCATGTAAAGTTGGCGCATGGCATTCTGTTTCTGATTGGTCAATATTATTTGTCTTAATTACGGTTCTGGCGAATTTCTGCATGAGATAGTTTTCTTCGTTCGTACATCGTCCAGAACTTATAAATGAGATTGAGTCTGCTCCGTGTTTTGACTTTATACCTTTCAGATTTTTGGAAATAACATCATATGCATCTTCCCAGCTCGCTTTCTCAAGATTTCCGTTCCTTCTTACCATGGGAGAATCAAGCCTATCCGGGTGATTTACAAAGTCATATGCGAATCTGCCCTTCATGCACAGGTTGCCGTTGTTTGGTGTAGATCCTACTTCTGAGGTAATTTTGTTTATCTCTTGATGATTGGAATGAATATCAATCTGGCAACCGATACTGCAGTAGCCGCATGTTGACCTAACCTTGTTGGTCTGGTAAGAGCGTCCTTTGCCGGTTGGCTGTTTTTCACGTATGGCGCCTACAGGGCATGTGGAAACACATTGACCGCACAAGACACATGGGCCGTCCAACAGTGTCTCGCCAAAAGGTGTAGCAACCCACATTTGAAACCCTCTGCCTCCAAACTCTATTGCGTGTTCCTGTGTTACTTCATCACATATCCTTACGCAGCGACCACATCTAATACACTTAGGTGTTTCTCTATAGATCAGTTCATTCTTGTCAGGGAGAACTCCGCCTCTTTTTTCATCACTCCTGAACCTGTCTCCCTTGATACCGGTAGCATATGCAACATCCTGAAGCTCGCAGCAGCCGGTAGCTTCGCAGGTCATACAGTCAAGAGGATGATCTGACAAGATGTATTCCAGAACACCTTTCCTCGTCTTATGAATATCTTCAGTTTCAGTCTTTACAACCATGCCTTCATTAACTTTTGATATGCATGACGGCATCAACTGCCTTGCCCCCTCTATTTCGACAAGGCATATTCTGCAACCACCGTACGGTTCAAGGCGATTATCATGGCAAAGGGTCGGAATCCAGATATCGTTTGCTCTTGCTACTTCAAGTACGGTCTTACCTTGCTCCGCTTCAAACGTTTTATCATTTATGGTTAATTTAACTTTTTCCATTTTATATTATGTAGAGTGTATGTGCTATTGTTTGCGTATTGTGTAAGAAATATGCGAAAAAGAGAGTTAATTTTACATAAACAGATAAAGAATGCAAACAAAACCTTTGAGAGGTTTATATGGTGTTATAGTCATAATTTAAGGAATGTTATAAGATAATTAGATATAAGGATAATAACAGATTTATTTGCTTGAAATTAAGGAACCAATCGGTCATATTTTATGTTGAACGTCATATATGTTTATAACAATTTAGATTTTATTTTAAGTTAACATTTTATACTTTATTATAATAAGGAGAGAACTTATGACACGTATGGGATTTTTAATAGGCGCTGCCGTTCTTGTGTTTGTCTTGGCGACTGCTAATACAACGACATTTGCCAACAGCTGCTGCGGTGCTAAGAAAGATGACAAAGAGTGTAATATGGAAGATGCTAAGGATTGTGTTAAAAATGTTGCTGCCAGTGAAAGTTCTGGTGATAAGTGCCAGGTTTGTGGACAAGCCGCAGACAGTAAGGGTCAGGAGGTAGATACCAAACATGCAGGGGAAACAGTTCACCTATGCTGTGAAGGTTGCTTGGACGCATATAACGAAAACCCTGACAAATATTCAAAGGCGGAAAAACGTAAAGTTCCAATAAAGAGAAAAGAACGTACAACAGCGTACTAGTAAGTAGTATTGCAGTTTTAAAAAGTATTAAAAAAAGGCATTCTTGTGTTAGTAATATGCAGGAATGCCTTCTTTTATTTGATGTAATCTTCGCAGTAGGTTCTAAACCTCAATAGTCATCAGGTCTTCAGCTAACACAATCTCTCCGCTGAATTCCTCTCTGCACTCTCCCAATATATCGTAATCGTCACAGATCGGGTAGAAGTGTGTCAGTATGAGTTTCTTACAGTTAGATTCTCTTGCTATCCTGCCTGCAAGTGTAGAATTAAGGTGGCCTTCTACCTTAATATGCTTGGGGTATGAACATTCCAGTAACAGCACGTCTACGTCACGTGCCAACTCAACGATGCTTTCACAATAATCCGTATCTCCGGAGTATACTATGGTCTTTCCGTCTTTTGATTCGACTCGATACGCCAGGCTGCCTTCATGATGCTTAATGAGGCTTGAGGTGATCCTGAAATTTTCGAAGTCCAGATGGCCTCCAGATAATTCATTGATAGTAAGTTCATATCCCCTTGGCTCAATAAAGTTGTCGAAGGTTTCAGACAGGTTACGGTAAAACTCCTTCATGCCTGTAGGACCGATTACTGTAAGATCCTTGCTTTTGTAATTACTGGGTATTCTCAGTGCGAATAGAAGCGAGATGAGGTCTGTAACATGGTCAGGATGCAGGTGCGTATAAATTGCATAATCAACCTCTTTGAAACTTGACGACGCTTCCGCAATCTTCCTCAGGGTGCCTGAACCGCTGTCAAGCAGTAGTGTCTTGTCCGCAATCTTTATAAGGTAGCCGGATGAGCCTCTTCTTGCAGTAACAATAGCGGTTCCTGAACCGAGAATGGTAAGCTTCATTGCGAATTCCTTTTCCTTAATTATACAGAGACTATGCGGAAAAG
>CAXMPV010000130.1:0-547 GCA_964195175.1 uncultured Thermodesulfobacteriota bacterium
CTGCTGCCATACCTGCATAGATCTTTGAGTCTCTACGCTTTGCGTGCTTCCTGTGTATCTGATAGATAATGGACTGTTTGTCAATCCTTGCTTGCATTGCGTATATTGCCTTACCACTCATGTCAGGATCGGCTATATCTTGAGGTATTCCAGGGTTTGCAACATCTTCAACCGCTTGTCTGGTTTGGTCGATCATTTCGAAAACCGACTGTGGTATTGTCTGTTCCGGTGATACTGCAATCGGCCCATAAGGTATAGGCTGTCCGTCTTCGCCTATGCGATTCATAAATAAGTGAGGGAAATTATTTTCTGACCCTGTAGCCTCGTACATATCCTCATGTCCGGCTATCTGCTCGGGAAAGTATATCGGCTTTGGCCTTGGAGATCTGGAAAGGACATCGGCCTCGTAGGATAGCGCGAAGTCTCTCAATCGTTGCGGATCTTTTGCGAGCTTGACGAATCCTTCATATATTTCCTCGCCTTCTATGAACGCACGCTCTCCGTACATCGGAACTATTGGCAGATTATCACCTACTATGATTTCACC
>CAXMPV010000130.1:557-5373 GCA_964195175.1 uncultured Thermodesulfobacteriota bacterium
TCAGCGCCCGAAGCAATGTACAATCTTACTTCATATACTTCTTCAGTCTTTCGTGCCTCTTTGATTTCGTTGATACCTTCGGCGGCAAACTCATCTTCAAAGCCTTTGACCTCTGTTTCTTTCAGCTGGAATTCTTCACCGAATGGATCAACGAAGGTAAATATCTTCCTCTTAACTTTCTCTCTGTGATAGAAACGGACGACATATATCTTTTTCCCGCCGCCACTATTGAACCACGGGAACGAATAAGATTGAGCCGGGGATTTGAACGATGGCATAATGCTCTCAGGCTCTTCACCTGTCAATTCTTTATACAGTTTCTTATATCCGTCTTCGGAATATGGTTCAAGTGTATCTACCCAGTCAGCGTCTTCTTTGTCCAGCATTTTTGCGTTCGGATCCCAGAAAGTGTTGCTGTTCGCTTCGTAAAGTGGTCTACGCTTAATGACCTGGTTCCGGCTATTTCCCTTCGCTGATTCGTACTCCGTGTGCAATTCCCACGCACCATAGCCACATACAATAGACTCGGATTCTGCTTGAGAGTAGGATTCAATCGTAGAATTCTCTCCGTCTTCTGTCCTGTATATTCCATCCAGCATATCAGCGGCATCTTCTTGGGTTTCTCCAGATGCCTCAAAATCTACTTGCACTGGGTTTTCTGAAAGCTCGGCTACTATCTGTCTGTATGCTTTTCTTAGCAAATCGAACTCGCCCCTGAAACCTAAGGTTGAGGCTGCTATCTCTTCGTCAGTCCAGTGTCCGACCCAGTGGAAAGCCATGTCCTCGGCTCTCTGCTCTCTATTGTACGATCCGTAATTGTACCCGGTGTCGTGTAGTCTCATTAATTCTTTTAGGATTATAGGCATAACTTACCCCTTATATATTCCTTCGCCGCGAATAATAGTATTTTTACTTTTCCAGATAGAGGTATGTCGTTGCCGACCCCATAACTAAGGCCCACTTCTTTGGGGTTGATTGTGTGCGGAAGATTAAGGTTTATATACGAGTAATCACGCTTGTTTAGACTCCAGTCAATTAGATATCGGTCTTCAAAACCCTCTATTTGTTCGGGTGTGAATAAAATAGGTTTTGCCCTTGGAGTTGATGCAATATGGAGTCCCTCTTCAACGGCACAGCATAAATTTTCGTTAAATTCTTCTAAGCTTATAGGCATCTATCTGCGCCTCCCGATCGGTTGTATTGGTCTTGGTTTTTTGCATTGCGCCCGGTTCGGTTGGTGCGGCGTTCTCATTAGCATCATGACGCTGTCTGCTAAGTTAGGGGATTTCATTTTAAATTTAACCTTCATTACCTCTTTGGTGTAAAGTTCAAATAAGCCGTTGCCGTTTGGTTTAACTGGCATTCTGCACAATTCCGATCTCAATTTAGGAAGCAACGCTATTGAGCTATCAAGTGAAAGTAGTTCGTCAGGGTTGTGGTATTTCCCTTCCACAACAGCTTCATACGTCTTATATATGCGTTTCCGTAATTCAAAGTAATATTGACCACGTTTATTTTTAATAGCTTGCTTGATTGTTTTTTGGTCTTGAATTGGTGCGCCATCGGCAGGTTCAAAGATATTATCAGGATTATCAACACCCTCTGAACCTTTGAATTGAGCAAGGGTTGTGTGTTTACCTTGAAACGCTTGTGTAACTTGTCTATTGAGGCCTACACCCATTCCGTCACAGTCCCATGTAAAAGCGTCCGAGTTGTGATTTATCGCAAGGCTTGTAGCCCAATCACCACCCTGATTGATATTACCTGTTTCTTTCTCTTGTATATCCTGTATCACAGAACCGTGCCTAAAAGCAAACCCTTTATTATCAGGGCCTTCGTCGGACGGGTCATGTGATGAGAACCTAAGGCCGATAGGATCAAATCCTTTTACTTTGTGCGCGTCAATACAGGCATCAAACCATTCGGCTTGAATCAGTGGGTTTTCGATTGAGTCGTTAAAGGCTCCTTCCCATATATGATCATATAAAGATCTTACTTTATTGTTGAGATCCCACACTCTTTCTTTCTCAAGTTCATCATGCCAGGGATTATCACGCCAATTAACAAACATGATTAAATGCAAATCATCTTCATAGTATCCATATTTTAGCAGATCACCAAGATACGGGACAATAAACCTCTTAGAGAATGGATCAGCCGAGCTTTTAGGGTTTGCCGTAAAAAATAACTGAGATCCTTTCATCCTGATTGTGGGGAGTAGGTCTGTCAACGTATCTTGGCTAACTGTTTGAGCCTCTTCTAACCATGAATACTTATATCCTTCTGCCGATTTAACCGCTTCAGGATTTCTAGAAAAACCTCTAAACTCCATCTCGCCGCCAGTATGACAATAAACTCTTGTCTCTGTTGTTCCGAAGTCTTCAGATAAGTCAAGGTCTTTAATTAATGTCTTGTAAAGCTTATGAACTGAGCCACGAATAGAGTTCATAAACTCCCTACCGTTCAGAATGTCTGCTCCTTCTGTTTGGCTCTTCATCAACATATGTCTACCCATACTTGCAGACTTAGCAGAACCACGACCACCAACCAAAGCAATATAACGAGCCGTGCTTTGTTGAACTCGCTCCATGTAGTCTGGGAGATCCATTGTTGGCATTACTCTTTGTTCTCCACATCTGCCTTGTGATAGTTGATGTCCCACTTTAACGGCCTGTCTGTTGGTGTTGAGTGCTCAAGCTCTTGTTTTACGCTAAACTCGCCCTTCTTTTTCCGTTCAAGGTACATCAGCGCGAGACGACTATCATTCCTCAAACCATCAACCACCGATTTCCTTGCTATAAAAACAGGGGTTTCTTTTAATAGCTTTTTCCTCTCCAAAAACTCAGGATTTTCTTTCTGATAGTTGTACAATGACGATGTGCTGATATCTGCGTTTAAGCAAGACTCTTCATCTGTACACCCAAGTTTAAAAGCGTCCTCAAGTAATTGGAGAACTTCACCACTAAAAACTGTAGGCCTACCACCCTTGCTCATACGCACCCCTTTGGCCCTATTAGTGCCATTGCCGCTTGTAGTCTTATTTTGCTCAGATAATGCTGGTGTGATCTTCTTAATTCTTCGCAATGCGTACAAGCGTCAAGTTCGATGGTTAGCGTTCTTTCGTGCGGTAAGTCGGCGACCTCGCAAGCTTGTTTTCTATATTTGTGCATCCCCAATTTGCACAGTAGCTTATGTCTTACCCGCTCCCCTCTAATATACGGCCTGTCCATAAATAGAACGACCAAACTGCCATACCTTTCCCCCGCGACAAACCCGAACATAAACACAATTATAAACACAATCATATACACAATTAAGCTATCCATAAATCAACTCGCAAAAATCGTAGAGAGTTAATAGCGCAACTTCACCGTCCGGTGTGGCAATCTTTATAAGTTCCTCTCCGTAGCCTGTGCTTCGATTTTTTGATACTACTGTACCATCTGCAAAGCGTATGCCCGGTTCTTTTTTATGCATGTCTTTACTCGAAAAATACTGAACCTGCTCTTTTAGGATTCTGATCTCTTCTCTGTAATCTTCTATTACGTTTAGTATTGTTTTATCTATCATACGCCCCCCTTTTATCTACGTTCACCCCAAATGCACAAAACCTCAGCTATCTCTTTGTTTTCTTTTCCGTGTAGATAACACCCGTACATATAGTTTGGGATTAGCATTAAGATGAGTAGCGCAACGCCACCCGCTGCGCCCATAGGCTCTTTGCTCGCAAGGTATATGAAAAGGCATATTAGAACGAAACATATTAATTTTCTCATAACATCTCTATCCATATCACTACACAACACACAACACACGCTAATTAAAACTACAAGATATATTATCGGTAACATACTTACACCCCCGGCTTAAATATTAATTGTTTCAAAGTCAGAAATCATTCTTGTTAATCTAAGATATATTTCTTTTATTACGTCCTTGTGCGCAAGTCGTAAGTTCAAGTGGTATTCTGGCATTATGTAAGCTATCCTTGTTTTCATTTCGGCTCCCATTCTGACTGCCCAAAACACGTAACGGCATTGTTGGCTCTACAGTAAGCATATTTTCTACATGCAGCACATTCTTTTTTTACTGTGTTTATCGCTTCCTCCATGTTCCGAATGGCGGCTTTCGATTCTTCCGGTGCTGGTTTTTCCGTCCAATTATCTTTAGCGTGGCACACCCGGCAGCATACTGGAGGCACACCACCGCCCCATTCTAAGCTGCCAATACACGTAAAACAGGTTCTTTCAGCTTCAGGGGATTCTTTTAATTTCTTGATCTCTGCTTTTCGTTCTTCGTTAGCTTCTCTTAATCCCGCAATTCTGTTGCTATCTCCAACCCTTTCAAGCTTTAGGGCTTGGTTTTCACACTTAAGAATTTCATTCGCTTTTTCATAGTGTACATTTTTTATTTTTTGCCCCGCTAAAGCTCCCTTGAGCTCCCAAAATTTAGTACATGCTTCGGCTCGTTTCTCTTCATCCTTCTTAGGGGCCTCAGCTATTGCTTCAGCGCGCAACAGATCCCAATTAATAGCTCCACTGTCTTTCTCACTCATCTTTTCCATCCTTCCCGGTTTTCCGGTTTTTTAAGTCTCCACCCCGTGAGAGAAGTTGACTCAGTTTTTTTAACACCTTGAAATCACTTAATTTATTTTCCAAGTGCTTAAACCCATAATAACACACATTGCCGAAAAAATAAAACACAAACTGCACCACTATTTTTATCAGCGTTGTGTAATCCTTTCGGGTCATGGAAAGCTAACGCCAGTAAGCCCGCATCCGGCCAATGAGCCTGTCGGTGCATCGGGCGCTGCTTC
>CAXMPV010000130.1:5383-5685 GCA_964195175.1 uncultured Thermodesulfobacteriota bacterium
ATCGCAAATCCCGCCGAAGTGTCCCCCGTTGCGTCTGTCACAAACAAAAATGCTCCCCCAGAGGTAAAACTTCCTTGGTTTACTGTCGCTGTTATCTCTCCCGATGCCCACGCCGTTGGGGTCAAGAGCGTAAGGTTGAGGCAGTTTGTGTATGTTGCGTTATCTCCTATCTCAACCCTGGCTCTACAATTATTGCCGATAGCAATATAAAGATCGTCTATAACAGGCCTACAGTTAGGGGTTTCTTCTCCGGTGTCACCTCCCCAACCCATAAAACTATAGCGATCCCAATATGCATTGGA
>CAXMPV010000131.1:0-5678 GCA_964195175.1 uncultured Thermodesulfobacteriota bacterium
ATCTGATACATTTTGCTCTCCTATGTGTATCTCTGATTGGTACGCCTTGATTGTAGTAGGGGGGGTATAGCCCGTTCCGAGTTTTTCAAATGAATTAATGATTTTTGCATTTATTCCACAGGCACCAACTACGAGATCGGCATCCGACCTTTCTTTGAAAATATTATCGGCCTTCCGTTCTCCAGCTTAATATCTTCTATTCTTGTATTTTCAACTTTTGCACCCTCTTTTTCAGCACAATCCAGTAAGAAATCATCGAAACTCTTTTTTTCAAACTCGTGCAATTCTTTTCTGCTTACTGGGGCTGTTAAGAAATACATCTCCACCGGTTGTTTGGAAACAGTAAGTATCAATAGCACGTTGAACAATCGGTGGTTTCAGGCAAATACCTTCAATGGCAAGCATTTGTACCAGGGATTCTGAGATTACCCCTGCACACATATTGCAGCTGGAGGGACCATCGTGTGAAAAGTCTTTGCTCTCATAAATAGTCAGGTCAATATCTTTTCCGATTTGTTTAGCTAGTTTAAGGGCAAAAATACTGAAAAATGAACCTGCAGGGCCTCCACCTAAGACCGCAATCTTTGCACCGTCATCTAGCTCAAGGTTTGAATTTTCTTTCAAATTGTTTGTACCGTATAAACAAGAAGTTTATCTTATTTTATAGCAACCTAACTTATCTGCGTGCGGATACATTATTTGTAAATTGGAAGATTCTCTTCAGGTGCCTCTCTTAATTCGGGAAATAGCTTGTCTTTATCCGACACTACCGGTACATCAACCGGCCAGTCTATTCCAATTGATGGATCCGACCACAACACGCCATGTTCGTCACCCGGGTTATACAAATCTGTGGTTTTATATAGTACATCTGCTGTTTCACTGAGGACACAGAAACCGTGAGCAAAGCCTTCAGGAACAAAAATCTGTCGCCTGTTTTTGTCGGAAAGGTATTGTCCGACCCATTTGCCAAATCCGGGAGAGTCTCGACGTATGTCAACGGCAACATCGTAGATTTCACCCGTAATCACATAAACCAATTTGCCCTGTGGATTGTTCAGCTGATAGTGCAAACCCCTCAGTGTTCCCCGCGTTGAATGTGAATAATTATCCTGAACAAAGGCATGATCAATGCCCGCTTCAGCATATTTTTTCTGGTGGTATGTTTCCATGAAAAAACCTCTGGAATCTTTAAAGACTCCAGGGTCGATCAGTAATACACCAGGAAGGTCTGTTTCAGTACATTTAATAGACAATTTCTAAATCTCCATTTTGTTGAAATTTACTTGTGCAATATATTCTGTTATGAATTCCAAGGGTTAGGCACCATAGTGCGCTTTAACCCATGACAGGTATTCACCACTCTTTACCCTGTCTGTCCAACTCGTGCTTTTCAGATACCACTGGATAGTTTTTTTGATACCAGTTTCAAATGATTCTTCCGGAGACCAGCCTAAGGTGCTATTCAATTTACTGAAATCTATTGCATATCTTCTGTCATGGCCGGGCCTGTCCTTTACATACGTAATCAAATCTTTTCGTGGATGCTGATCTGGTAATTTTTTGTGTGCGTCCAGTATTTCACAAATCATCTCCACAAGTTTCAGATTTTCCAGTTCATTATTGCCTCCGACATTATACGTTTCGCCGTGATTTCCTTTTTTCATAATCAGCCAGACTGCCGTACAGTGATCTTTCACGTATAGCCAATCTCTGATATGCAGGCCATCGCCATAAACAGGCAGCGGTTCACCCTCAATGGCGTTAAGGATCATCAGGGGTATCATTTTTTCAGGAAACTGGAATGGGCCGTAGTTATTGGAACAATTGGATATTGTGATTGGCAGGTTATAGGTCTTGTAGTATGCCCTCACAAGATGGTCGGAAGATGCCTTGGATGAAGCGTAAGGGCTGTTCGGTTTATAAGACGTTTCTTCTGTAAAAAATCCCTCTTTACCCAGACTGCCGAAAACTTCATCTGTGCTGACATGGTGAAAAAGCTTGATGTTGTCTATCTGGCTTCTGGCAGCTTCCAGCAGATTAAAGGTTCCAATTATGTTGGTTTGAATAAATGTGTCAGGTTTGACAATGGATCTGTCAACATGAGATTCTGCAGCGAAGTGGCAAACACTATCAATTTGATATTTATCAAATGTTTTTGCAACCTCTTCTTTATCACATATGTCAATCTTGTCAAATTGATATCGATCTGGAAAACCTTCCTCTATTCCGCTTAAGTTGTCAGGGTTTCCAGCGTAAGTCAGATTGTCTATGTTAATTATCTTTCCTGTGAAATCAGATTCTTCAAGAAGATAACGGATAAAGTTTGCTCCGATAAAACCACAACCACCGGTTACTAACAAGTTTTTATACATCAGTTCAACCTTTAGGTATTGTCTATTAAAAAAGAGATTTATAAAATATTATTGTAAATTCCCACCTGGTTTATGTCAGAAATATATATACTTACTACCGTTTATACAAGGTATTATTACAATGCAGGAATTTTTCTATATTGCTATAACGTCTATCAATGAAGGGTCGTCAACCCCCAGACCTAAACGTGCAGCTGTTTGAATATACTTTGGTTCTCTACCAGCATCTTTAAGGGATGACATATTTACTTCTTTTCTTTTTTTCTCGATAATCTGGGCCCCGACACGATCCAGCGCTACAGGATCAGTTCCAATCAGCATTCCCCGGAAATCCCATGCCCATTGAGGTTTGAAGGCCGGGCCACCATGGTACTGTGCTTTAAGGGCATCACAGACAATTAATCTCAATTTGTCTTTTATAAAGGGATGACTGTTGAGATCAGCAACATAAGGGTTACAATTACTATCATGGTATTTGTTGGGATTGTGTATAATTCCAAAAAAGTTCTTCATCCCTATTGATACACCAGCGAGATCATGGTCTTTCAGTACCGGTACATTTACTATTGCTGTGCAGAGCGATGATGCAATCTTGCTGAAGCAGCTTCCAATGCTGCCCATCATCAGTGGCTTGGAGTCGTACCCTCCTGAAGGGAGATCGTCTGTACCGAAACACTTGAAGCCATTACTGCCTCTCCGAATGTTAAATCCAGCACTTTCCAGCTCTCTATTGAATCTTTCGAATATTATTATGTTGCTTTCTCTCACACCGGCAGATTTTATACCGTTGATGATTGCCTCAACTATTTCAGTATGAGGTGAAAAGCTGCTTCCGGCAAGGCAATTAAGTTTAATACCAACTATATCATTCTTGTTGAAGAGGCTTCTCCATGCGTTAAGCGGCTTGTCCGAATTCGTAATTTTTAATAGCGCACTGTCCATGGCCATTCTGATAACAGCCGCATCTGCTGTTCCACTAGCATTTATGAATCGTTTGTCTTTTGCAAGTACGACTTTCGATCTTAATGACGTTCTGTTTTCTGCATAAAGAGTCTTGAGGAAGTAACTGTTACTTAACAAAAGAGATGAAGTGTAGAGCCCGGTTCCTATTGTTGTTACATCTTTAAGAAATTCTCTTCTCGATTTTTTGATAAACATTTCTTTTAATTGTTATTGCAACTATGTGTTTTGTGGATTTTAGAATAACATCTCATGCCAAACTAATACACAAACCTGTCTTTAACTAAAAAAATATTATAGCAAAATACGACTTGGTGTCAATGTATTGATGTATCAGATATGTGTAGACGGAATTGTAGTAAAGTGAGTATTGCGATGACTTTGTAGCGTTTGGAAGCTGTGGTTACTACAAAAATAAAGCCTTATCCCAATAGGTGAGATAAGGCTTTATTTGTATGTAAAAAGAGCAAATGCATCTGCTCTAGTATTTGTTTAGATATTTCTCCATTACTACTTTTTACAGATTTATGTGAAGCTTTTGAGTATTGATCAATGTGAAGATTCGATCAGTGTTTTTTCGATCTCATCTAGATCATCAATTCTAGTGCCGCCATCATTGGTGCCCATCTCTTCTCTCATCTCTGTAACAGCTTGTCTTGCTTCTATCAGGTTCTTTGTGTAACCGGCCTTGTCTGCTTCCAGAACAAGCTTAGCTACCGTCATCAAAGTTAACTCTTTTTGTAGATCAGCAAGTTCTCCGTCAAATTCTTCACTTGCTTCTGTAAGTTCAGCAACTTCCATTTCCAATGAGGCTTTTTCCTTGTCGGCAACCCTTAACTTACCAATCATTGTAGGTACCTTCAATATTTCCGCTTTACCTGCTAATATCTGTTGCTCCATATGATGTACCCTTTTCTGTTGGGCGGTGAATTTACCAATAGCGGCAATTGCCAGTGTGAAAAATATAACTGCACAAACAGCAAATAAGGCAGTCGTTGTGGCAAAAATTTTAACCTTTCCTGTAGCCATTACTTCCTTCTCCTTTCAAACGCATTTTCTGTAATAAGATAATGGAGTTTTATTACTAAAATTTTCATTAATTTAACAAATAGCTAATTTTATGTCAAGTACGAATTTATTGTTTCTATGTAACATATAACTTCTGTTCATTCTGATATTTATGATTGAATATGTTAATTGATCCTGTTCTAATTTAACACAATCAGTAACCCGATGTTTTCATTGGAGTAACATCAAAATTAGGCAGTCAGGAATTTTGTTATTTACATCCATTCATCGAGTTTTTTTTATAGTTTTACCTGTTTTATGAACGAAAGCATTGTAATGTATTACACTTAAATAGAAGTAAAGAATATATTTATCATATAAAAATTACGCATTATGGCCATTTCCTTGAAACAAAAATATTCCATAATTTTTTCTTATTGCATCTTGATAGTTATTCTTTGCCAGGGATCTTCAGACGGATACGGCTATAAGAAGAATGATGACCCGATAATTACGGTTTTCAAATCAGTCATTTTCTATGGTAAAAAGAGTGATTGGGAAAGAATTAAGGCAGATATCGATACTATTAGCGACAGGATTGATGATGTTAAGAATATATTTGCTGTGGACCTCAGGCCGGGACTTAATGCTGGTCTGTCTCAGAATGATTTTCAGGAAGTAGTAAAGGTAATGGCAAATCTTGTATTTCTAACGATAAAAGAGAAATATTATTGGAATATCAGTGAAGGGCTTCATATGTTTACGAGGGCAAAGGTCAGACTCCGGCTTGCTGATGAATATTATACTCTGCTACTTTCCGGGAATGTCAGGAGATATGATAAGCTGAATGGCACGAAATATCATGATGAGATATTCGATAGGTTTACAGAAGCCAGAAATACTCTGGGAAGTATTGGCTTTCTTGGGGCAGGAGCAGTCAGCCCAAGGCTAAAGGATTTTGAAACAGTGACAAAGGATATTGAACAAAAGCTTCTCATAGTTTTTCCCTATTTTGAGAGTGGCAAAGAGATAACATATTGATACTTTTACATAAAACACTTCTAAACACATTCATTTCTGTTTTACTCATAATAATTACATCGAGTCTGGTTCAAGGCGGTGAAAAAATACCAGATAAAACAACCGATGGGTTTTACTTTGATGTAGATGAGATAAAATTTCCCGAGCCGAAATTACTCAGGCCGGAGTTTCACGGTAACATCAGCCTGATGGCGCCATTTTCAGAAGGTCTTGACGAATCAGAAAAGGGATCGTCAAAAGTATCTGATCAGACAGAAATAACCCTCTGGACAGGAGTGCAGTTATTTAAGAACC
>CAXMPV010000132.1:0-5662 GCA_964195175.1 uncultured Thermodesulfobacteriota bacterium
CCTCCTTAACATCACGCAGGTCAATAATAGATTCTTCGCTCACCATTCCCACAAGCAGATCCAGGCCATCTCCCATGCTATATAGCTTTGATGTTGAAAACCTGATTGTTGCGGAAGATTTACCAAGGCCTCTAATCTCTGCACTGTATATATTATTTACCATTACATGCAGACCTATATTGGCGCAGGCACCCGCTAAAATCTTTCCTGAAGCTACTATGCCATCACCCGCTATTCCACAAAAACGAATTGTGATTTCAGAATATTTCATTTCCACCACCTTGCCTTCAATGATTTTCCCATTAGATTGAAGGCAATGGTGTCCTGTATCTTATACTCCTCGTTTTGTCCAGACATATTCATGCCGGCAACTCTTCCCTGTTCCAATGCGTTAGGCAGTCCAAAATTAATCCAGTAACCTTTAATACTGGGATGATAGATCTCTACACAATCTCCGGCTGAGTAGATATCTTCTTCAGATGTTTCCAGGTGTGTGTTCACTAAAATACCCAATTTTTTTTCGATTGCCGAACCTTCTATACATGAAATATTTGGTTTATAATAGTCCCAGGCAAAAACAATATCTGTCGTTAACATCTTTTGCTGTACTGTCTCGACTTTGTAACCGTGATCTGACTCTTCGATCGATACAATCTGATCCTCTGTTATAATTTCAATTCCCTTCTCTTCCAGAAACTCATGCAATTCACCTTCAAAATCATTTTGATCCAGGGCAAATGTTGCCCGCTCTCCTTTGGTGATATAGGTAACTTGTTTTCCGAGGTTGTGCAATACGCTGATCAGGTCCAGGCAGCTTACACCGTCTCCAAAAACAATACATTTTTGGATTTCAGGTAATTCTTCTTTTAATACCAGAGTATCGTACAGAGAATAATAGAAGTGGATATGTTTTTTGTACGGTCGTAACACGAGTCCCAGGCCGGGGCGGCCACCGGTCGCAATGAGGAGCTTATCGTAATGCATCACTTCGTTATGGTGGAGCTTTATCATTTTTTCTGAAGTGTCAATGGATTTTACAAACTCACCTTTACGAAGCTTAATTCCCAACTCTTTCAACTTTTCTACAGAGAAGAAGAGCAACTCTTCTCTTTTTATAGAGTTGGACAGGAATTCTGTCAGCTGACAGCGCTTGTATGGCAGAAACAGCTCATCCCCGATAACCACTACTTCCGCATCCTTGTTAATCTCTTTGATGGTTTTTGCAGCGGTGATCCCTGCTACTCCGGCACCAATAATAACATGTTTCATATTTTTCTAACTTTCGTTTTACTCAAGTTATAAATAAGTTTGAAGTGACTAAAGTGAATTAAAGTGCCTAAAGTTAATGTGCTCTTTTTCTCAGCTTACTTTTTTCCTATTGAAGTAAAAATAGCTAGCAATTCACTGCATTCTTCATCGTCTGATTTTATTTTTTCCCAGGGTAACCATTTTGCTTCTCTAATTACTTCCATCCAATATTGTGTTTCACTGGCTTCACTTTCGCATATTTTAATCTTGTTTTTGAAATCTGGTTTACTACTTGCTCGATTAGCCTCTCGATAATTTGCCCCAACAGAAGTACCTGATTTTGTGCTCTGGTTCTTTATAACTTTACCCTCAGGTGTATTTTGTAAGGCTAATGACAACCGTATTGTCCTGACTGCAAATTTTTGAGTTCGTTTTTCAGGTTCTTTAGAAAATTCTTTGTTGTCCATAACTTTAGATCACTTCCCGTCCGAACGGCTTGCCGGGCGGGTAGGCATTCCTTGCCTGCTTTATTTTCGTGTATTTTATCTTGTTTTTACCGTTAGCTCACTGTAGTTCACTTCAAACTTTAGTCACTTCTTTCACTCCGTTTCAAGCTTATATTTGGAGATGGAGATGCAATCCACCGGGCATGCACGGACACAGTTTCCACATCGTATGCATTTGTCATTATCTATAGTAATGGCCTCTACTTCACTCCAGTTTTTTGTCTCTATATAATCCAGATTACCGTCTTCTGTAACCTCTATATCCTTTGCCATCTTGATGCAATCCACAGGCATCACATCGATGCAGGCCAGGCAGTAGATGCAGCGGCTGATGTCTATCTGGTAATTATAATGACAGAGATAACACCGTTTAGCTTCAGTAATAGATTTCTCTTTCGAATATCCGGTTTCTACTTCCATATTTTTAATCTGTCTGTCCCGCATGGGAGTTGTTTCCATGGGCTGGGCGGGAATAAAATCATAATCTCGTTTTCTTCCGGTATCTTTTACCTCGCTAATGTGGATAGCTTCTTTACCTCCTTTTATTCCGGCTAACTTCATATGGACTTCTCTGGCGACTTTACGTCCATCCGCGACCGCTTCGATAACCGTAGAGGAGCCGTTTCTGAAATCACCGGCTATGGAAAAACTACTCTTCTGTTCAACACATTCGGTTTCCGCAACTTTTTCATCGGCTTCCTGTCCAACGGCAAATATAACGGTATCAGCTTCCATGGTAAATTCAGATCCTTCTATTGGTGTTATTGAACGGTCTTCGTTAATAGAGTTGTGAATAAAATGTACACCAGTTACTGATCCTTCATCATTGGATAAGACAGCTACCGCAGACACCAAAGAGATTGTATCAATTCCCTCCGCCTCCATGACTTCTAGTTCATCCGTTCCGACATACATATCCTTTTTCATACGGCGGTAAGCGAGCGTAATTATTTTTGCTCCCATCCGGTAGGACATCCGGGTGCAGTCCACCGCAGTGAACCCACCACCGATTACTATGACATTTTCCAGCGGTATATCCAACTCCTCCCTGTTTGCTGCTATCATAAAATCGAGGCCCCAATATACACCCTTGCTCTCAATACCTGGAACAGTGGTCTGTTTGGGATTTGCACATCCGCCTGCCACTATAACTGCATCATAACCTTTTCTCAGTTTCTCAATCTCCTTGACGCCTTCAATTCGGTAATTGGTCTTGATCGTTACACCCAGATCGGTAATCGATTTTACATCTTCGGCGATCACATCATTTGGCAGTCGGAATTGAGGAATGCCGTAACGCAGCATTCCGCCGGGCTGATCGAACTGTTCCAGTATCGTTACCTGGTATCCCTTTAAGGCAAGGTCATTGGCTGCGGTTAGTCCGGCTGGGCCGGCTCCGATTACGCAGACCTTATTGCGATTAGGTTTGATTTTTGGATTTAGCGGTTCCATTCCATAATCAGCTGCCGCGCGCTTAAGGAAACATATTGACACCGGATCGCCAAGTCCATCCCTGCCATGTCTACAGACAGGTTCGCAGGGGCGGTCACAAACACGGCCCAATACACCGGGCAATATATTTTCCTTCCGATTGATATGGTATGCTGTTTCGTAATCACCAGCTGCAATAGCCTGGATATAACCCGGAATATCTGTCAAGGCGGGGCACGCAGCGCTGCAGGGAATATTTACGTCAATCCACTTTCTGTCTAATTTATCTGTAGAGACATACGAGTTTTCTTTTCTGTTTTGCGTTTCCATTTCACTGTTCCACTGAGTGAGAGATTTTACATACTCATAACAGGTTCAATATACACCTTTTATGCTAAAATCCCAATATCTTTTCTTTATCTTTAGCTTCAGTGTTTATCTGTGTAAGTCTGTGGCTGAATATTTCTTTGTGCTCTTTGTGGCTTTGTGTGAAATTCGTGTCTAATTTTTTATATTGCAAAGCACCTCAGCTCTCTTATAATATTTTGTATAAATCAGCGTCCTTTAGTTGTAGATTTAGTCTCGACTTTCAACGTTCATCAATTTTACAAAATAATTTCTACTATAACTTAACAAGGAGATCGTCATGGCTGTCAACAGATTAAAGGAGTTTCTTGATGATAATAACATTAGGTATATATCATCTTTTCATTCGAATGCATACACAGCACAAGAAGTTGCAGCATCCGCTCACATACCGGGAAGGAAAATAGCTAAAACTGTGATGGTTAAAATAGATGATAAGATGGCTATGGCCGTTTTGTCCGCTTCCGACAAGGTAGACTTTGCTCTCTTAAAGGAAGCTGCCGGAGCGGAAAAAGTTGAACTTGCTAGCGAAAATGAATTCACAGATCTGTTCCCGGGGTGTCATATAGGCGCTATCCCTCCATTCGGAAATCTTTATGATATGCAGGTCATAGTGGATGAGAAGCTGACCGATCAGAACGAAATCGTTTTTAACGCAGGTTCCTACACTGAGCTGATCACTCTTCATTATGAAGATTTTAAAAGGCTGGTAAAACCGTGTGTAGCGGATATTTCAATTGATAGTTAGCGCTTGAGCAGAAAAGACTTAACACATGAATGGCAACAAAGAGGGATAAAAGAAGGTTTTCAATACGCATTATTAACCGACGCTATATCGGAAGGCACGTTTGATCTAAAAACAAAAGACCACAAAGAGCTTAAGGCTCTCAAATCCCACCATAACCTCAGAGACCACATGTCTCCGCTAGAGTTAGCATTAACTATGTTAGGAGAAACAACAACCGCTGAATTTGCAAGAAGCAAAGACGCTCAAGGGTTTACTGAAAACAAAGACGCGGCAAAACTTGGAGGAAAGGTTGCAGGAGGCGCAAGAAAAACATAGAACAGAAATTAGGCAAAAGCGTTGTTTCTGATAAGAACTTCCTTCCAAAATCAAAACAAAACAGATTGCTGTAACGAGCTTTTCCAACCACGTACATTAAGGAGATAATAATGTAATATTATAATGCAAAAGAAATACTTAATGACAGCTTTCAGTATATTTCTGCTTCTGAAGATCCTGTTCATTACAATTTAACTGCTGGTCTTTTGCAGTTAACACAGGCAGTTGAAGCCGACATGACAAAGATTCAACGGACTCTTTCCTCGTTTGCAACAGAATTGCAACGTCTAAAACAAAAATAATTTGTGTTGCGGAAAGATCGCCCATAACATCCCTGAATCTTTCTAGTGTAGGTTTCTTCATATATTCCTCCTTTTAACAAAAAAAGTCATTTATATTTTGGGTCTAACAAATATATAGTTACCAAAAATTATAGCCTTGCCAATCATAATGCAGGAATAGTAGCAGTTGTGCTCATATCTTTGCATCCCTACAGAAATAAATAATCGCTGTTGCTCTTGATATAAAGTATAATATCCGTGTGTGTTTACCCTTTTACTAAACTAGAATAAAGGAGACGGTATGGAAAATACAGTAGAAATTCTGGATCAAGATGATGTTTTATCACGCATACATCAATACGAACTGGAGAGAGATGAAGAGAGGGTTTTTATTAACGTTAGAGAACCTATTGGCGGTTCAGCTAAAGGTTCCTTCATCGCTGTCCCCAGCCTGATTAGTAAGGAGTGTAGTAATACTGATTATGTTGGATTAGGTGATTCTGTCGACGAAGCATTAAAGGATTGTCTGAAAAGGATCAAAGGGCAGCCGTTGCATCAGATTATCCCTCAAGGTTAATCTACTTAAAAGGCTTATATATATGAGGAAAATCCGTGTATATAAGCCTTTTTCTGTTTACACTTTTCTTCCTTTTTTTAAATAAACGCCTTAAACAATTCTGTTTGATTTGCGTTAGCAAGATATGCGAAATTCCGAAACAGAAGCAATGGACATCATTGAACAATTTAAGAAATGTTCAATCGATGAT
>CAXMPV010000133.1:0-5649 GCA_964195175.1 uncultured Thermodesulfobacteriota bacterium
GCTTAGAGAAGACTTCAAAGCCCATATACTTAAAGGAAATGTTGTATTAGGTATGACTACTGATGAGGTCATTGCGAGTATTGGCAAGCCCCATAAAACCAATCAATCCGTAGGTTCTTGGGGAGTGCAAGTGCATGAACAGTGGATATATGGAAGCGAAGAGTACGATAACTATAGTTCCGGAGCAACTCATTTTGTTCCAGCGCATTATTTCAATTTTGAAAACTCGATATTAACGAGTTGGCAGGATTGATTGTGGTTTTAATAGACAGATTGTTGCTTTGCCATTCGGTTGGTTTATTGGAATGCCGTTGGGGATAGGTATAACAGATATGTTTCTATGTAAATGTTATTCAGCCGCAATCCCAATGGAAAGAGATTGATACCAAAAGAAATGAGCAAGAGAAACTTATGAGTGCTGTTAAAAAATTATAGATGGAAATATTTGACATACTTCTATCCACGATCTTATTAAGGCCATATGTTTTTGTCTTATTAGGGTTTTATTTAGTCGCCGGAAGTTTACAACTTGGGCTGAAGAGGATAGCTGCTTTTACCATACTGGCTTACTTCATCGCTTTCATTTCTGAGTACACATCTACCCGTATTGGTATACCTTATGGCCTTTATCATTATACGGGCGAAACACACGGGAAAGAGTTGTTTATCTCTAATGTCCCCTTTATGGACTCACTTTCGTACTCCTTCCTGGGGTATTTCAGCTATTCCCTTGCCCTGCTGATAGTTTCGCCGGTAGCCAGGAAAGGGTGGAAATTTGAACTGTCGCATCCTCCCTGGTATTCAAAAAAGGTGCTCTTCCTAACGGCAATTTTGTTTGTGCTCCAGGATGTGTTAATAGACCCTGTCTCTCTCAGAGGTTCCAGATGGTTCCTTGGTCAGATATATTATTACCCGGTAGAAGGTATATATTTCGGGGTGACTTTATCTAATTTCCTTGGATGGTTTCTGGTAGGGCTTTCAATCATATATTGTTTTCAGAAGTTAGACCACAAGATGGGCTGGACGAAAGAATTTGCCGGGAACGCCCTCATGGCTCCGGTATTATATTTTCTGAATATGGTGTTTATTCTGTCGGTAACGTTTTACATCGGTGAGTACTTCATAGGAGTGATTAGCCTCTCTATTTTCAGCGTACTTATTATCTTAACCATACTGAAGGTCCGTCACGCATTATCAATAAGTGCTAATAGTTAATAACAATTCATACTTTTCGCATTGCCGACTTACTTTCCGGGGCAGGACAGCGAGACATAAAGCTTTTATCGCATTGGTTGTCGGATGTCATGTGCCTTGTATAATATTAACGGCGGCAGTTAACGAATCAAGATGCATCGGGTGTAAACATTGCGAGAGGGTCTGCATAAAGGAAGCGATAAAGGTGCAGTAGTTGTGTCGGTTCACTCCAATAGGTTATCTGAGTTACTATTATCCCACTTCCCACCAACACGAACACCTCGATGATAAGTAATTGCGTCTATTACTGATATGAATATTATCCCAAAATACAGTAAAATCCCAAATGATTTTTTAGAGTACCTTATAAATAGAAAATAGTGTGTACAGGTCATCTCGATCAATTCCTTAGGAATATATTCTTTTAACCAGATTTCGTCTGTTCCGTAGCAAGCCTAAATCTGCTGCATTTATGAGGAAGTAGTTTGTTTGACAATGTGCTGGCTGGAGTACTAGTCAATTCTTTGGCAATTTACATATTATCCTGAATATCGAGTATTTATTGAAAACGATACAATAAGAATGACTTCACTTGACAACTCAGCATTATACTTGCTAAAATATGACCTGTTGTAGCTGTAGGTTTTTTTATATTATTTCGTTAGGAAAGGGGATATTCAGTATGAGGATTTTTTTGAACTTTGTTATTGTAGCACTGCTTGTTGCGTTTACTCACACACATAATGTTTCAGCTCAGGCACTATCTGTAGAAGATGCCAAAGCTGCACAGGCAAAATTGATTGAGGCATTGAAGGCTCTGAAGAAGGAGATCAGGACTGAAGTTACCGTAGAAAACGGCGGTAGTATTACTGGAACTGTAAAGTGTAAAAGAGTTAAGCATCCTAAGGATGTAGTTGTTTATATCGAAGAGGTCAACGGTAACGACTATCCAGCGCCTGAAGAGAAGGGTATTCTGGACCAGTTGAATCTGACATTTGTTCCTCACGTTATAGCGGTACAGAAGGGCACAAAGATTGATTTTCCAAACAGCGATAGCGTCAGACATAATCTCTATTCTCCGCCGGATTGTTGTAACCAGTTTAACCTGGGTACTTACGATGTTGGTGTTGTTAAGACTGTTGATTTCAGCACGGTTTGTTCCGTACCTCTTTTATGTAATGTACATGCAGAGATGTCAGCATATGTTTTAGTAATGGAGAATCCGTATTTTTCCGTTACCGAAAAAGATGGTGTTTTCAAGATAGACAATGTACCACCAGGTACCTATAAGGTAAGTGCGTGGCATGAAAAATTGAGAACTGTTACTGCAGATGTAACTGTTGAAGCAGGAAAGACTTCAAATGCTGACTTTAATTTAAAGAAGAAAAAGTAAACAATGGGTTGCCAAACTACATCTGACGAAAAGACTATTACAGATGCTAAAGTTGTAAATAGAAGAAGAGCTCTCTATCTGCTTGGCTGGGGATTTATAGGCGTATTTCTGGCGACAGTAGTTGGTTCTGCCGTCAGGTTCTTTTTTCCGCGCATTATTTATGAGCCGCCTACAAAATACAAGGTTGGTTCTCCTCTTGAATATACTTTAGGAGTCAGTGAGAGGTTTAAAAAGCAATTCAGGGTATGGATAGTTAGAGAGTCTGACAGGATATACGTGATTCAGGCCAAATGTACTCATCTGGGTTGCACACCTAACTGGCTGGCGTCCGAAGGGAAATTCAAGTGCCCGTGTCATGGAAGCGGTTTTACTCCTGACGGGGTCAATATTGAGGGGCCTGCTCCAAGACCATTGGAACGGTTTAAGGTTGTGCTGTCTGAAGATGGGCAGATTATGGTTGACGAGAGTGTGAGGTTCAGGGGAGAGCGGGATGAGTGGCAGAAGCCGGGTGCATTTCTTCCTATTTAGTTATTTGGGATTGTTGGTTGTGTAATTTGGTGGTAAGCGATAAGATTTACTGTTTCAGACATTTCTTTAATTATTAAGCTTTAGATAGAGCGGTATAGTCGATTCTGGCTATACCGCTCTATATTTACGTAGTTTGTATAATACATCATCCGGTGTTCTTCCGGGTGAGCATCTACTGATGCGAGGTGAGATTTTGTCTTTTTATTATTGTACAGATGGACAGGGGGTTGTGGTTGAGCGATAAAGACGATAAATACAAACTGGGTATGCGGGAATTAATAAAGACAAAAGGTCTTCCCGGTGCGGTTGCACACTCCATAAAAAATTCGCAGATTTGGCGTTCTTTTTTTCGTCATAGCCTTGTTGACTCACCAAAGACAAGGATGCAGACCGTTATAAGTAACGTGTTCCTCCATCTGCACCCTGCCAAGGTGAAACGGCATGCCCCAATGTTCAAATTTACATGGTGCATGGGCGGTATAACCTTCTTTACATTCCTCGTTTTAACAATAACCGGCGTTGCCCTGATGTTCTACTATCATCCAAATGTAAGAGACGCATATTGGGATATGAAAGGCTTAGAAAATCATGTGCCTTTTGGTTTACTCCTGAGAAATCTTCACAGGTGGGGCGCTCATTTAATGATAATAACGGTATGGTTTCATATGTTCAGGGTATTTATGACGGGTTCATATAAACCTCCAAGAGAATTTAATTGGGTTATAGGCGTTGTCCTTCTGGTTTTCACACTGCTTTTAATTTTTACCGGATACCTGCTTCCATGGGACCAATTAGGCTTTTGGGCTGTAACAGTAGGTACTAACATGGCCAGGTCAACACCTGTTATGGGGCATGAAGGTCCTTTTGGTGAGTTGCTTGGTATGACCGCTTATAACGACATAAGGTTTGCGTTGTTAGGTGGATCGATGGTTGGTGGCAATGCGCTTTTAAGGGCGTATATATGGCATTGTATTGGTTTGCCGTTGATAGTTAGCATATTCTTAATAGTGCATTTCTGGAGAATCCGCAAGGACGGAGGAATTTCGGGTAAGCTGTAGAGAAATCAAGTTTGAAGTGTCTAAAGTGAGCTAAAGTGCCTAACGTTAATGTAAGGTGTTTTCCTTTTTGACAGTTTGTTCTTCTCCTGGTTAATCATTTACTACATTAATTACTTCTAACCAATAATGTGTTTCACTGGTACTTTAAGGATTTTTTGTTACCAAAACCTTAGTTCACTTTTAACTTTTATTGAATCTCTAAGAATCTTCCTTAAAAAGAAGGTTTTTGTATAGCAAGAATAGCGCAGGAGAGAAAAATGGAAAACCTCTGGCACATAATAAGTAAACCTGACAATGTTCCGATAATTGGTTTAATGGTTCTGTTGGTCTTTTTTACATGGCTGGCATTCAGTCAGGCATTTGAACATGATCGACGAAGTGAAAAAGATAAAAAATAGTTATTATTTGTAATAATAGAGGAATGATCAAGTGGATTATAAGGTCGTCCAGGCGGATGAAAATTGGTTCAGAGAAAATATAAGTTGTCAATATGCTTGTCCTGTTAATACTCCTGCGTCCGGTTATATTGAGCGGCTTCAGGAAGGGGATTACGATGGCGCTTTGGGTTTGAACTATATGGCGAACCTGTTTCCGCATATTCTTGGCAGGGTATGTACGCATCCATGCGAGAGCGCTTGCCGCAGGGGTAAGATTGATGAGCCTATATCAATTTGTTCACTTAAAAGAGTTGCTGCAGATTTTGCAGAGAAAGAATATCCAAAAAGACGTTCAGTTGCAAAAAAGGCGGGCAAGAAAGTTGCCATCATAGGCGCCGGTCCTTCCGGGCTTGCAGCTGGCAATGATTTAGCGATAGCGGGACACGATGTCACAATCTTTGAGGCGCTTCCTATGGCCGGGGGTATGTTAAGCGTAGGTATTCCTCCTTACCGGTTACCATGGAATAAGATAGATGGTGCCGTTGATTGGGTTAAAGAACTTGGCATAAATCTCAAACTGAAAAGTCCTATAAATACTCTGGAAAAATTTGATAAATTAGTCGAAAAATATGATGCTGTATATATAGCAGTAGGCGCGCATAAATCTATGGCATTGGAGATATCAGGAGAAGATCTGAAAGGTGTTGTACACGGTATCACGTACATGAAAGATATTAATCTTGGAAAACAGAAAAAAGTACCGTCCAGGGTTGCTGTGGTGGGAGGGGGATTTACGGCAATTGATTGTGCGAGATCGTCCCTGAGATTAGGCGCTAAAGAGGTTTTTATAATATATAGAAGAACATTGAAAGAGATGCCTGCCGGTGAGCTGGAAGTAAGCCTGGCCGAGGAAGAGGCAATAAAAATACTATACCTGACAACACCAATAAAAATATCCGGAGATAAGAAATCTAAAGTAACGGCTCTGGAATGTATTAAGAACAGACTGGGAGAGCCTGACGCAAGTGGAAGAAGAAGGCCGGAACCTATACCTGGAAGTGAATTTACATTGCCTGTAGATATGGTAATTGCGGCAATA
>CAXMPV010000134.1:0-5642 GCA_964195175.1 uncultured Thermodesulfobacteriota bacterium
CCGTACCCTTGCAATGATCTTTGATAAGCATTCAACTCGCACAAGATTATCATTCGAGGCTGGAATGCACCAGTTAGGTGGAGAAGCAATTTACCTATCAACCCGAGACACTCAGCTTGGACGAGGTGAACCAGTAGAAGATGCGGCACGGGTGATCTCGCGCATGGTAGATATAGTCATGATTCGAACTTACGAACATGACATAATTGAGCGCTTTGCCACACATTCAAGGGTGCCAGTAATCAATGGATTAACAGATGAATATCATCCCTGCCAGATCATGGGTGATATTTTTACTTTCATTGAACAACGTGGAAGCATCTCAGGTAAGACAGTGGCATGGATTGGCGATTCAAATAATGTATGTAACACTTGGTTGCAAGCAGCAGAGGTATTTAACTTCAATGTTCACGTTTCTACTCCACCTGGATACGAAATTAAGCCGGAACAAGCTGGACTTTATGGCACCAGCCATTACGAGGAATTTTCCGATCCACATGATGCAGTGAAAAATGCCGATCTTGTTACCACTGATGTATGGACCAGCATGGGATTTGAGGCCGAGACTGAGGAACGAAGGAAAGATTTTGCTGATTTTCTCGTAGATGCAGAGATGATGTCGTGTGCAAAGAAGAAAGCACTGTTTATGCACTGCTTGCCTGCTCATCGTGGTGAAGAAGTAGCTTCAGATATTATTGATGGGCCACAATCGATCGTGTGGGATGAAGCAGAGAACCGATTACACACTCAAAAGGCACTGATGGAATATTTATTATTAGGGGAAATTAATCCGAACAGTTCCTTGCAGGAGATACAAGAAAAAAATAAACGCTAGTAAAAATATGAGAAAAATTAAAAAAGTTCACCCGTCCAAAATTAACAAAATTGTCTTAGCCTTTTCTGGAGGGCTCGACACATCAGTGATTCTGAAATGGTTGCAGGACACTTACCAGTGCGAAATTGTTACTTTCACTGCTGACATTGGCCAGGGCGAAGAAGTCGAGCCAGCACGCACCAAGGCAAAACAACTTGGTATAAAGGAAATATTTGTTGAAGACCTGCGCGAAGAATTTGTACGTGATTTTGTTTTTCCGATGTTTCGTGCCAACACTATTTATGAAGGTGAATACCTACTTGGCACCAGTATTGCCAGGCCACTAATCGCAAAACGACAAATTGAAATTGCAAGAAAAACAAAATCTGACGCAGTTTCGCACGGAGCAACCGGAAAAGGTAATGATCAGGTGCGCTTTGAACTCGGTTATTATGCTCTCCAACCTGACATTCTTGTAATTGCCCCATGGCGTGAGTGGGATCTCACATCACGGGAAAAACTTATGCAATATGCCAAACAAAATAACATCCCGGTAGAAATGAAAAAGAAAAGTGGCTCACCATACAGCATGGATGCCAATCTATTACATATCTCCTACGAAGGTCGCATACTAGAAAACCCTGCGCTGGAGCCAAAAGAATCTATGTGGCGCTGGAGCGTATCTCCTGAGAAGGCACCCAATGAGGCAGAATACGTAGACATTGAATTTAGCCAAGGCAATATCATCACATTAAACGGCAAAAACCTCTCGCCTGCAAATATACTCGCCACTCTTAATCGACTAGGTGGCAAGCATGGCATAGGACGCCTTGATTTAGTTGAGAATCGTTATGTAGGTATGAAATCACGCGGTTGTTACGAGACCCCTGGTGGCACCATCATGTTGCGTGCCCATCGTGCGATTGAATCTATTACCCTTGACCGAGAAGTTGCTCATTTAAAAGACGAATTAATGCCCCGTTATGCTGCATTGATTTACAATGGTTATTGGTGGAGCCCTGAACGCAAAATGTTACAAACTATGATTGACGCTTCACAGACACATGTAAATGGATGGGTTAGGTTAAAGCTCTACAAAGGTAACGTGATTGTGGTTGGGCGAGACTCTAAAACAGATTCGTTATTTGATCCTAACATTGCTACTTTTGAGGAAGATGAAGGTGCCTACAATCAAGCGGATGCTGAGGGGTTTATTAAGCTAAATGCTATGCGGATGCGCATAGCATCAAAGTTGAGGAACATTAATTAATTTTGAAGTTTTCGTTCTCTTTATTTGAGGGAATAGAGTTGTGACGTAATTCACAAATAAACTAATTGCTTAAAATGCATTATGCATTCTTGATGCCAGGCAATTTATGTTAATGGGGGGATGTCATGCCGTCATTTGATATAGTTTCAGAAGTTGACAAGCAAGAAGTTAGAAATGCTATTGATCAGGTGAATAAGGAAGTCAGCACCCGCTTTGATTTCAAGGGATCTGACGCACGGGTGGAGCAGGAGAATTACTATCTTACTATTTATGCAGATGATGAATTTAAGCTTGGGCAGATATTAGATATTCTTATGGGCAAGTCCGCTAAGCGTGGCATTGACGTACGTTGCATGGATAAAGGCGGAGTAGAAAAAATTACCGGGAACAAAGTTAAACAGAAGATTACGATGAAAATTGGGGTAGAGGCTGATCTTGCAAGAAAAATTGTCAGGCTCATCAAGGATAGCAAACTTAAAGTTCAAGCAAGTATACAGGGAGATACGGTGCGGATCTCAGGCACAAAGCGGGATATTCTACAGGAAACAATAGCATTGATTAAGAAATCTGTTACTGACTTCCCGCTACAATTTCAAAATTTTCGAGATTAAATACTGTATTATTCAAATTGGGTAAGGCTAATTAAACCATGCCAAACCAGTCTAAAAAATGGAACCAGAGTCAATATATTTGATTATGGATAATCAAATTTGGCTCAATGTTACTGGAGACTGAAGAATCCCGCGAGTAAGGACGCTCATATTTCAATAAAATATTGTAATATGTTCGGACGGACTCTGTTAGAAACACTGCTTCTCCACCTCTTGCGTAGCCATGCTTTAGCTTCTCAAAATACTTACTATTGCTTAATAACGGTAGTGATTTTTTTAGGTCTACCCATAAATCCGGGCTCAATTTCATCCGTTGTGCCAAGATACGCGCGTCTTCTATGTGTCCATAACCTTGGTTATAAGCTGCCAAAGCAATCCAAGTACGATCAGGCTCATCAATACGCGCTGGCAGCGTATCTTTTAAAATCAGTAAATAACGCGCCCCGGCCAGAATGCTTTGCCGTGCGTCAAGGCGATCAGTCACTTTCATCCGGTCTGCGGTGTCTACAGTTAGCATCATAATGCCTCGTACATTGGTAGGTGAAGTTGCCATCCGATCCCAATGAGACTCCTGATATGCTAAAGCAGCAATCAAACGCCAGTCTATTTTCGTTATTTCCTCGGCTTGGTAAAAATAATTACGTAAATCTGGCGGTATCGTACGTATTTTTTCTAGAAATTTATTTCTATCTTCTTTCCCCAACCACCGAATATGTCCGTAATATTTGTCAAGCAAGCGATTCAATGTGCCATCTCGCTCGATTCGCTTAAAGAATTCCTGTACTTTTTTCTGTAATTCTGAATCCACATATGATGAAAATGCCCACGCCTTACTATTTTCTTTTCCTAGGTTTATGGCGACGTCTAAATTTGTATAGAGATTTTCTGCAATACTTATATTGGTTGAATCAGTTACTACATGGTCAATCTTACCCTCTGCTAACCTTGCCAATAGACTCTCAGTTGACATATCCGTTTCAATCCATCTCAAATCAGGAATCTCTAATTTAGCTTCATTTAGCCGTTCGGCATGTACTGATTCTCTTACAATCTCAATATTCTTTCCGACCATATCCTCGATATTTCTTGGTTTAGGATTATCTGTATTGTAAGCTACTTGTGGTTGCGTACGTTGATAGATTGGGCCAAAATGAATTCGCGACTGGTTCTTGGTAGTAACACTTATACCAACTGCTAGATGTCCCTGATGCCTCTCAAGAGCTGACAACATCTCTTCCATGTTTTCTACCACAATAAACCTTACTTTCTTTTCTAGTTCTGTAGCAAATTCTGACGCAAGATCAAACTCTAATCCAACATACCTACCTTTTAGGTTTTTATGATATGTATCGTGATTATTAACGGTAATGACTATCAGTTCATCAGTTTTCTCGAGTAATGGCACTGATTCCTCAATAGAGTCACAAGCAACAATCAAAAAGCCACAAATAAAAAATGAAAAAATTGAGAGAAAAATACGCACTGAAGATATATGTATGATATTGAATCATTCTGTCACGTTTTCTTCATGACCAAAGCTAAAATTAGCTGGTAGAATAATTGTCTTAGTTAAATTGCCTTAGTTAATATGGAGAGGTAGCGAAGTGGTCATAACGCGCCCGCCTCGAAAGCGGGTTGTCGGCTTATACCCGGCACGTGGGTTCGAATCCCACCCTCTCCGCCAATAACTACTACTAATATATTGATAATTAATATGTTTATTTTTATATAAGACTTACCGTCTTACCATCAGTCTTACCATGACGCTTGAGGAAGGGACAAAAGGTAGGATCAGTCTTGTAAAACGCTTAGAATACCAGAAGGGGGTGGGTACGCCTAGTATCGGTCTTACCTATACTCCCACGTTAAAGGTACTACATATTCCTACATCGACTTTAATTTTGGCAAAAAATTTTCCAGAAAGATAGAGGGAGAATGCCCTCAATATTATCCAATAATGTGTGTTTTCTCACAGAGGATTCTATTCAGAGTGATTACTCTATATTGGCATGGACCCCACATGATCGATGGATAAACCATCATTTTTTATTCCGTAACAGTTTTGTACGATCAACTTATCAAGATGTGAGGCAGTTAAATGATCGTTAGCGTGGTAGATCTTCTTTGGCGCCCGTAGCTCAGTTGGATAGAGTACTTGGCTTCGAACCAAGGGGTCGGGCGTTCGAATCGCTCCGGGCGCGCCATTAAACAATGAGTTAGCATAATAGCTAGCTCCTTGTTCTTTTGGGGGACACACAGGGGACACGAATGGCGAAGGTGGAGACAGTAAAAATCCGCCATTGAAAAAAGTGGGATGAAAAGCAAGAGGGAATTAAGTGGGGGTACACCTAGTATTGGTCATGCCCCGTCCTCCGTGTTAGAGGTACTCTGTAAACCTACCTCGACGCTATTTGTAAAAAAGACCTTTCTATTTTGGCGCGAAAAAAATTTCTAAAAAGAAAATCCTGGGCGCAAGAAAGATAATTCTCTCACGCTGAGTGAATTAGAAATTGATCACAACCAATCCTCCCGCTGGCAAAAATTAGTTTCTGTCCCAATTTATAATCCAAGCTGAGAGACAGCATTGTCTACATTGTCTACTTTACGTAGTATCTGTCGCATAAGACTTTCCAGGTCATTAATTTTACGTTCCATGGAATCCAATTTATAGCTCATATTATTTAATTTAGTTTCTATTCCTCCAAATTCGCCATTAGACATTTTATCGTCTCCTTAAGTAAGTTATGCCGCTTTCAACCGTCTAACTTTGATCTTGTCTTCATGCTTCATCGCTTGAGCAAGATCGTAGCCAGCTTGCATACGCACCCAAATCTCATCGCTGCCGCCGAACGCTTTATTCAAACGAATTGCCATATCAGGGGAAATTCCAGCCAATCCATTAATGACACGAGACAAAGAATTTCGGCTTACGCCGAGATGCGCCGCA
>CAXMPV010000135.1:0-5588 GCA_964195175.1 uncultured Thermodesulfobacteriota bacterium
CGATATAAAAAATATAGTTGTGGAGCCTGCAGAATCTCCGGTTCTGTCCGGAGGGCAACCGGGGCCTCATAAAATCCAGGGAATCGGTGCAGGTTTTGTGCCGGGCATTTATAATCAAGAGATAGTTGATGAAGTCCGCCAGGTGACTAATGATGAAGCGTTCAGCATGGCAATACGTCTTGCGAAAGAAGAAGGAATCTTCTGCGGTATTTCTTCAGGTGCGAATATGCACGTAGCGTTAAAGATTGCCAGAGAAGCAGGACCAGACAAAAATATTCTGGTGATTTTACCTGATACAGGAGAGCGTTATATCTCTACGGATCTATTTAAAGCAGTAGAAAAGGATTAAAATGTACAATTCCATAAACAGTGATAAAAATGCGCCTCGTTTAAGCTATATTACCAAAGCGCTTAGTAACTCATATGAGAAACATGGTGGCATTAACCATCTGGAAGGACCTAATCTTCCATCAAAACTGGAAGTTGAGAAACTGGTAAAACTGCTGTTAACAATCATGTTTCCGGGTTTTTACGAGGAAGCGACAAGTAATAAACAACACCTGGATGCATATCTTCTGGCACAATGCTCAAGCGCACTGGAATGTTTGTCTGAGTTAATACAGAAGAGCTTAAGGCATGAATGTAAAGAAGGACTTAATTGTGCCCGTACCGAAGGAGAGTGTTGGGACTGTGCAGTCGAGATTTCATACCTTTTACTTGAAAACATCCCTGAGATTAGAGAAATTGTAAACCAGGATATCAATGCGGCATACAAAGGAGACCCTGCCGCGGCAAGTTATTTTGAGGTCGTATTAAGCTATCCATCAGTAAGAGCGATATCGATTCACCGCCTCGCTCATTTTCTGGAAATGCAGAAAGTGCCGTATATACCCAGAATGATGAGTGAATACATTCATGAAAAGACAGGAATAGATATTAATCCTGGAGCAAAAATAGGTTCGGGGTTTTTTATTGATCATGGGACCGGTGTGGTAATTGGTAGTACGGCTGTTATTGGTAATAATGTAAAGTTCTATCAGCATGTCACACTGGGAGCATTCAGCCTGACCAACGTCGATAAGATCAGGAAGGAAAAGAAAAAGAGGCATCCAACAATCGAGGATGATGTTACCATCTACGCCGGGTCAACAATTCTCGGTGGAAATACGATAATTCAAAAAGGTTCTATCATAGGAGGAAATGTCTGGCTAACGAGATCTGTCCCTCCATATACGACTGTAACCATTGATTCACCCTACCTTATATTCAAACACAAAGATAAAATAGAAAAATATGAAGTGGACTACCAGATTTAAGCCTCCATGGTACAGTAGTAGTTGCAATATTTGGTATGCTTCTATTCGGTGAATCACGAGACGTCATTAGAGTAGTTTGTTTGCTACTTATCGTGTCAGGAATAGTGGGTCTTAAATTAATTTCTTCATAACGAGGAGACTCATAACCAATCAATTCGGCGGACAGGAATAAGTGCGGCGGCGCTAATCGCTTAAAACCACGGGCCAGCCGCTGATATCAACCGTTATGTTTTGCATAAAAAATGACAAACGCAAAAATTAACTTGGAACAATTCACAAATGAACATCTTTGCAGAAGGAGATTTACGTGAAGAGCAAGAGAAGCATATGCTTATTGGATTTCCAGAAACATATTGAGTTTTTTCCACAATAGGCTGTCTCTACGACTTCTAGATCAAGAGCAGTTTTTCTCTATTATTTATGCATAAATTTTTTTAAATATATTTGTTGTTGAACGAATAACGATCATGTTACATAAATTAACTATCATACTATTATTAGTTTATCTGACCGGATGTATTCAACAGGACATTCGTATTGTCCTCAGGTCTGATGGCAGTGGTGAGTATCATATCAGGAAAGTAACCTCGCAGATTGAAAGTGCTTTAATAGCAAATGTACCTGCTGAATTACGTGAAAAAGCTCTAAGTGAACAAAAGGGTGTTGAGGAGGAATATCCAGGTGGTTTGAAAAGGGTATCATATAGTCTCTCACAGAGTCCTGATGATCCTGCGAAATACGTAGAATCTAGTGTTTATACCTTTCCTGAGTTAGGCAGTGCTTTACCGTATTTAGAAAACGTTATTGAGATGGGGCCGCGTTACGCATATCGTGACAATCGATTTGTGATATTTTTTAACAGAGAGAAAGAAGAGTTTGATGGTATGCAGGCAGGAGAATCAATAAAAGATGCCTATTTGAATCTTACGATAGAATTGTCTGCAGAGCCGTCATCGTCCAACGGAAAAGTACAAGGTAATACTGTAAGCTGGAAGTTCGGTGCTGAGGATATGGAAAAATATCAGGAGATGGCAATGGGGGAAAACTTGATAGAGGCGAGTATTCCGTCATCAGCGATAAAAGTTGATTTAAGACCAAGGCTTGTTATCGCAAAGGAGAAAAAAACCTTAGTCAAAGATGGAGAATTTGAACCTCTTGGTTCTTTTAATGCCCGGTTTCCAATTATTGATGGTAATTTCAATGATCAGGTAAAGGCATCGCTTAATGTAAACTTTCCTGTTGGTGAATTTAGTTTACCAATTACTTATAAAGAATTAAAGGTAACTGCACTAGTTGTTGATGAGAAAGAGACTGAGGCTGATTTAAAGTCAAAAACCGAAGGAGTCTTTGACGGGAAGAACCAATGGGGGCAAGAGGCAAAGGGATTTCCAGTTCAATTAGAGTTTCCTGTAACTAACCCCTGGATTAAGGAGATTGAAAAACTTCAAATTACAATGCAGGTTAATACGGCAACAGAAAAGGACAAAACATTTTATAATGTTAAACCTTCCGAATCTCCCTGTATAATTTTACCAATGGAATCTAATCAAAACCTTGACAAAGTCGCAGTTTTGAAAATAGAATTGGGCAGCCCTTCAGCCATGTGGCCTCTGCCAGCTATTACTCTGCTGACAACAACAGCTCCCAGTAACATAAGCGCATTTTATATTGATACCGATTATGGCCTGCGTTACAAAGCAAACAGTGTTCAGCCCTCACTCAAAAAGAGTGAGGATTACTGGGACAATAAAACCAAGTCATTTCTTACAGACATATTTAAGGAAGAAGAGTTCTACGAATACCAACTGGGTTTTACCAAAATGCCTAAATCACCTTTTAGGTTGATGATTGAGACAGCAGGAAACCAGAACTTTAAAAACATGACACTTTTATTGGAGCATATAGATGTATCGCCTTAAAACTTTTATTTACCTGGCCTTTGCCTTATTCCTGGCCTTTGCCATGACCGGTTGTTTTCAGACTGAGTCAACTATCGAGATAAACCCCGACGGGAGCGGTGTTATTACTTCTACACTCAATTTTGATAACGCTACAGAGGAACAGCGACAACAGATAAAGGCCATGATGACCAGGCCAAGCGCAAGTTCGAATTTTAACCTGGCTTCTTTTGAAAAGGATTTTCCATCACCTTATTTTGAAATTTTAGAGTTAGAAGATGATCAGGAGAATCTTCGTTTTAAGTCGGTTATTAAATTTAAGGATATCAATCGCCTGCTTGCCGTTGATACGCAAAGTATTAACTTGAATGGAGTAGATTTTGAGGTGGAAGCCGATAAGCTTATTTTTAAAATTGATAAACCAGCACAACAAACCGATTTTGGGTCAGGTATGCAGTTTTCACGCAAGGGTGGTGGGTCTGATACAAATATTTATCCTAAAGAGACGATTAGGTTTGTTGATGCGAATTCGAGGGATTTAATTGAATATTCTCATGAACACAAAGGAGATGATCTTAAAAAGGATATTAAGTGGAAAGATGATATAACAATCTCAGGGAATACAATCAAACGAAATATTATCAAATACAATTTTGCCGATTATCCTGTATTAAATCCTGTTAAAGCTGAGTTGATAAAAGCAGCATGGAGCCGTACAAAGCAGCCGAAAATAATGACGTCACAATCATATCTCGATCTGGAATTAAAAGCTGCCATGCCTACCTCCGAAGATAGTGAATACCCTAAATACTTAGGCTTCGATGATGTTTATCTTTTATCAGGGAAGTATTCTGATGGAAGTGATGTTGAACTGGTTGAGACATGGGCAAAGGGTTTTCGCGTGTTTAATGATGAAAATAATCTAGCTGGTAAGAACAGTTTTAAACTACCTGTTTATCTGTCTTTCCCCACTTCTTCTGTGGAAGGCTTGGAGTCTACCAGGATCCGTATACGTCTTTTAAGTGGTAAGGCATTAAAAAGTATAGAACTAGGCCCGATTAAACCTGAACACATATATGAACAAGTACCTTTTAAAATTACAACAGGGAATCTCAGGATGGATGATCTCTCTTTAGAAATAAAAGGGCCTGTTAATCAAATTAACCGTTTTCTTGTTAAAACTAAACGAGGAAATGTATTCCCAATTAAAGAATCAAGCTGGACAAGAAGTGATGACCATGGAAGTGTTCGATACTGGAAATTTTTGCCATTAAACAATCTGACGCTCATTGCCGAAATATATGACTCTGTTGAATATACCTGGCTGGATGTTGATATTCCGACACTTAAATTATCACGTGAGATCGAGAATGATGTTGTACACGAAGACATTAATGTAAACAAAGGACTAGAGAAGCAAGAAAAACAGGTACAGTTGCCGGAAGATTTGTTTAAAGACAAAACGACTTTTGAAAATTATTGGACATCTTTAGCAGATGATGAGGTGGTCCCTTCCTTGCTGGAAGTATCTAGTAAGATGGAGCAGTTAAAGAAGAATGACAATATTTATTATTGGTATCAGGCAGGTCTTGTAAAAAAGCTGAAGGAGCGTAAAGGTTTTTTTGATGCCAACAAAACAAAAATAGCCAAGTCATTGTTCAAGCTTTTCTTGACAATGCCGGATCAGAATGGCAACACAGCAATTACTTATTTCCTATCTAATGGTGGCCTTATAGAGTTAGTACGAAATGACGCGCTTGAAGCGGTAAAAAGTCGAAAGTTAAAGAACGGTATTGATACTATTTTTAACGAAGATTTGTCTGCTGAGGAGAGGGATATCTTTAATGATGTGTTTGAGAAGTCAGACTATTGGGTAGAGAGTCTTGAAGTCCTTAAGTTACTTACTAGGGGATCGAATGCAGATATAGCATTAGCGCAGAGAACATTAGACGAAAAAACACAGAGTATTCACGTCCGTCAATGTGCGCTTGAAGTTTTGATAGACCAAAAAAGTGATTTCTCCTCTTCTGATTTGAAGCCTTATATTCTGCATACTGATATGAGGGACTGGACATTGAATGCAATCAGTAATAGACTGGGAAATTATGGTTCTTCAAATCAAATTTCGAAAGAAAAACTTATTTCAATCCTGAAACCTCTGATTCCTGTCTTTGAAGATCTGACCGAACAGGAAGATCAATATAAGGCCGATGCGCCAAAAAAAATACTTGCGGCTATTAAATAAAGCAAATTTTTAATAATAAAACCTTGCTGCTTCAAGTGATGGTTCGTACCTCGCTGCTCCTTTTCCTTTTTTCCCAAGATTTCATAAATTTCGCTTGAAAATTGCTGTAAAGTAGTATAAATCATGACT
>CAXMPV010000136.1:0-5570 GCA_964195175.1 uncultured Thermodesulfobacteriota bacterium
TGCGCTGAAGCTTTCCGTTCAGGTGCGGTTTTTCTAACATTAACACCTCTTGGTATAATTAATCGCTGTCCCGGTTTTATGTTCTCAACATCTTTGATTTTATTAGCTTTTATAATTTCATCAGGTAAAACACCATGATTGTGAGCTATCCGCCATATAGTATCACCTTTTTTAATCGTATATTTTGTAGATTTTTGAGTAGTTGTATTAGATTTTAATGAATCTAATTCCTTTTTAAATTTTGGAGGAGGGTACATGCCGGTTCTGTAACTTGTAGCACATCCTGTCAGGAAGATCATGATCAGAAACACCATCACTACGCTACCAAACCCTTTTGAAACTGGAATATTTCTCAACCTATGCTCTCTCCTTCAAATTCACGCTATTCAATAAATCTTCCATGTGCACAGCTTCCCTGTCTTCCAGCAACAATAACAAACAGAATCTACCACTCAGTGCTTTCTGCAAGTTGATGAATTTTCTCTCTGGCAAAAGCTTTAATAATAAATTATTGTTTGCATAGAGCGGGCGATGGGATTCGAACCCACGACACCCAGCTTGGGAAGCTGGTATTCTACCACTGAATTACGCCCGCATTCAAGTTTGGTAGATAATAAGAATAAAGAATTATATCTATCCAAACTTTATCATGTCAAGCATTATTGCCCTCGCACGATAAAGCCTAAGGTCCTTATATTCATGGTAACGTAGGGTAAGATTGCGTATATTTTGAGCCTTGATATGAATTGCGATGTTTTAATTCATTTGTAATTGCGGCAAATATCTCACCCTTGGTTGCTTTCCAAACGGGTGCAATTAAGGAATCGCCATGTGTATCACCAACTAATCTCTGCACAACTATGTCCGGAGAAATCCTTTCTAAAAAATCACAAGCAAGCGAGACATACTCTTCCACTTTCAATGTCTTAATGTTACCATTGGCGTAATCTTCAGCCATCGCCGTGTTCTTAGCAATGTACAGATGGTGGAGTTTTATTCCGTCAATACCCATAGAAGAAACTGCTCGGGCCGTTTCCATCATGTCCTTCCTATCTTCTCCGGGAAGACCAAGGATTACGTGAACACATATCTTTATATCACCTCTTTTTTTCGTGCGTATTACAGCTTCTTCGAAAGAGTTGTAATCGTGTCCACGATTTACCAATCGCAAAGTACGGTCGTGAATTGACTGCAAGCCATATTCAACCCATACATGGTATTTTTTAGTATACGTATAAATAAGAGCCAGTATTTCATCCGTAATACAATCAGGTCTTGTACCAATTGAGAGACCGATGACATCATTGTTTAACAACGCTTCATCATATCGAGCCTTTAGTGTATCAACATCTGCATACGTATTCGTAAAAGCCTGAAAGTAAGCAATGAACTTTTCAGCGCCATACCTTCTTTTTAAATACTCCACACCTTTTTCAACCTGCTCTTTTATAGGCAAGATGGTTTCCCGTACATTTGGGCTGAAACTTTCATTAGCACAGTAAGTACACCCGCCAACACCCACCAATCCATCCCTGTTTGGGCACGTGAAACCGGCATGAATCGAAACTTTGTGAATCTTCACAGAGAAATTTTCCCTTAAATAGGCACTAAAGGGATAGTATCTGTGTGATTCTAACCATGTCTTTTGATTTGAAACAGTAGTCATTCTATATAATCTATCAAGTAGAAATTTAGTGCCAAAGGGAAAAGCGGTTAATTCTATAATGTCAAGACTTCTGTAATTTTTATCACCCGACTCAAAACTGCACATCGAAAAAACAGTTTAGGAGTCCGAGATGAAAAGTTACTAAACGTCCGTTACTTAAAATATATCCTGATGGAAAGAGTAACGAGAGTCTCTACATTATTGATAAGTAATTATGGAAGTGATATCTATACGGTAACGTTTTATATAGATTCGCAGCACTCGATATGATATGTCGTTTCAGCTGGCTTTAAAATTGTTTCTTAGAATCACTAAATAAATTGCAAATTTTACGAGTTAAATAATATTTGCATTTGGATTCTGTGCCTTCTTTATGTTTTTAATTCTCCTGCTCGCTTCACGTCGACGTTTATCAGACGGTTTTTCAAAATAAGCATAACGCTTTGATTGATTAATTATACCCTCTTTATCACACATCTTTTTAAATCTTCTAATCGCCTCACGCAAGCTCTCATTTTCAGAAATCTGAATCTTTGCCATAAAAAAACCAACTCCATTCCCGTTAAATTGTTAAAATATTGCCAAACGTGATATGTTATAGATAAACCTATAAACCGTCAAGAAAAAAGTTGACATTATAATTATTATCGCCTTATGAATATTCCTCTATAATTGCGATATACTGTAGTGCTTCTACTTAAACATCGCTATATATTGCAGACTTTAGTTTAATTATCATCTAAAATTCTTATCTAGGTCCTCTTAAATTGTTTCTCTAGTTCAGATATCTTAAACTCAAGCGCAGTAGGACGGCCATGGGGACAAAAACTGGTGACAATATTATTTTTCCTCTGCTCTAAAAGTGACTGGATCTCTTGTGGCGCAAGCCGCTGTCCGGCCTTGACGGCACCTTTACAGGCCATTACCTGCACAATTTTTCTTAAAATATTATCTGTTTCACTTTTAATATCGTCACTATCAATCTCTTCCAAAACGCTTTGAATAAGCGAATGAAAATCCAGGTTTTTCAAAATTTGTGGATGTGTACGAATCGCTATTGTACTTTTTCCAAACTCTTCTATTTCGACGCCTAATGTATCAAATTTCTCTCTGAGACTCATAATTGTAACAAAATCACGAGGCGTTAGTTCTATTAACGCAGGAATTAACAGCTTCTGTATTGCAAGTCTTGACGATTTAATATGTTCCATTATTTCGTGATAAAGAACAACTTCGTGTAGAGCATGCTGGTCAATTATATTTAAACCTTCTGCGGTTTCTTCAATTATGTACGAATTATGGATCTGTATATGAGAAGTAAACCTACTATCTTGTTTGAATAAAGGTTTATCCTCTGAAGACGGCAAAACGGCCTGTCTATGCTCGTTTTTGTGAAAAGGAGTTTCCTTATCCGAAGAAGCTGAAAAATAGTCTGACATAGACTTCATTACAGACTCTTTTTTTTCGTCCAATGAAACGTCTTTATCCGGCCTGTGCTGTGCCTCAACACCTCCCACAGATGCATTGGCTGCCGTAGTAGAAGATTCTGCGCTGGGACGATTATGTTGATTCTCAACCTGAAACGAAGTATGAGATTCTATCTGCATAAGTGCGGAACGTATTGTGGCATATAACTGATCGTGAATAAGCCCTGTATTTTTAAACCTGACTTCAATCTTTGTTGGATGCACGTTAACATCTACTTCCCTGCTATCAATCTGAAGGTTCAAAAAAATAATAGGTGATCGTCTGGACATCAAAAGGTTTCGATAAGCGGCATTTATAGCATGAAAAATTATATTGTCTCGAATATACCTTCCATTAAGAAAAACGAACTGCATCTTCGTATTTGGTCGATTATGTGTTGGCGGCAGAATATAACCATATATAGAGATATCAGGCTCTTTTAAATTTATTTCAAGAAGATTTCCACTTATCTCTTTTCCAAAAATGGTATTTATTCTTTCCTTCAGGTTCTTGGCAGTTGGAAAGATTAAGACATTTTTTTCGTTGTGGATAGTTGCAAAATGGATGTTTGGATACGACAATGCAAACCTTGTCACCATTTCTGATATATGGGCCATTTCAGTTTGTGTGCTTTTAAGAAATTTGCGTCTAACTGGAATATTATAAAACAAATTTCGTACATCGATCTGTGTCCCTTCTGGCGCCCCTTTTTCCTTAATCTTGCCGAGGTTTCCTCCCTCAATCTGAATTTCTGAACCAATTAGTGCACCCTTTGTACAGGATATAATCCTTGTCTGTGAAATTGCTCCAATGCTTGGAAGGGCTTCTCCGCGAAAACCCAGTGTATCAATAGAGAAAAGATCATCATCGCTTCGTAACTTGCTTGTTGCATGGCTTAAAAACGCTATCTTGAGATCATCTGCATCCATTCCAGCACCATTGTCAGAAACCTTAATAAGTTTTTTACCGCCCTCCTCCAGTTGTATTTCTATTTGCGTTGCGCCGGCATCAATAGCGTTCTCAACCAACTCTTTTAAAACCGAGGCAGGACGCTCTATAACTTCACCGGCAGCTATCTTGGTTACAACTGTTTCTGGTAAAACCTTTATTCTAGGCACTTAACCTCCTCCTTAATCTCTTCCATAAAATCTCTGTATCTTTCTCCATTATAAGACACATTGATACCTCGTGATGTTTTCCCATCTATCTTAATAGTAATTTCTATAAACTCGTCTGGCAGGCATTCAATTACTTTATCAGCCCATTCAATAACGGAAATACCGTCACCCCAGAAAAAACCCATACAGTCAATTTCATACATTTCATCCGCTGATTTCAACCTGTATGCATCAAAATGATAAATCGGCAACCTGCCCATATATTGTTTTACTATCACATAGCTCGGACTTGTGACTACTTTTCTGTCCTCCACGCCCTGACCCTCTGCAATCCCCTTTGTAAAATGTGTTTTACCTGCGCCCAATTGACCAATAAGCGCTACTACGTCACCTGCTTTAAGAAGAGAACCTATTAGCCGACCAGACTCGATTGTCTGTTCAATCTCTCCGGTTTCAATGTAGATGGAATTATCTGAAATAGTAATTTTTTTTTTATTTAAAATGTTTATACCCTATTGATTTTATTCTTTTTAACTTACCGTCTGTACCCTGCATTTTGATTCCTTTTAACTTGTTGATATAGCCTATCTTTGATAACCGTGCAGGAAATGATCTACAAGCTAAAAGTTTTTTAGACTCTTTCTCAGAGAGAGTAAAAAGCAGTTCGTAATCCTCACCATCATGAAGAGCATGATGGAGTGCTGATAACCCGGTCTTACGTGCCAACCTCTTTGCATCTGCAGATGCCGGTACTTCATCTTCATATAAAACAGCGCCAACCCCACTCTCCTCAAGAATGTGACCCAGATCTGCCACCAAGCCGTCACTAATATCTATCATAGAATTTATATTAAATTTCTTATTTAGCAACAGGCCCTCTTTCAAGCGTGGTTTAAACGTGATATGTTTTCCCAATATCGACCCGCCTAATGCACCAGTGACCATTATAACATCATCTACCTTAGCGCCAGAGCGGGATATGGTTTTCAGTCCTTCGTTTCTGCCATACATCGTCACATTGACAACCACTGTTTTTTTACTGCTGACAATATCTCCGCCTATTATTCTAATATTAAAAGCGTCTGCCATTTTCTTGATTCCACGGTACAATTCTCTGGCAAACTTTGTCTTAGTCTCATGAGGGAAGCAAATTGAAATCACCGCATATTTTGCCGAACAACCCATAGCAGCGATATCACTGATACTACAGGCAATCGACTTGCTTCCTATTTCTCCGGGCGTACTCTTTTTCAGGTCAAAGTGTGTGCCTTCTACCAGCATATCCGTGGTAACCAGGAACACATTATCACCATTAATCC
>CAXMPV010000137.1:0-340 GCA_964195175.1 uncultured Thermodesulfobacteriota bacterium
AGTGCGAGGGCACGAGCATCGTGCCCCTACAGGTTGTCGGTATTTTTAATTCTTCAATTCCTTCTTGCTGGTTCAATCATGTTGATTGAATCTAAACATTCTGGTTCAGGCTACAAGCCTGAACCAGCCAAGATGATATTCTCTAATTTCTCAATTTCTCAATTCTTAAATCCGTTTTAAGGCATTAATACTTATAAAACCCTTCTCCAGACTTCCTGCCGAGAGTACCTTTATCAACCATCTCGCAGAGCGTTTTGCATGGTTTGTATTTGGGGTCTTTGTAGCCTTCGTACAACACTTCCAGAATTGCCTTACATACATCAAGTCCGATTAAATCAGA
>CAXMPV010000137.1:364-5525 GCA_964195175.1 uncultured Thermodesulfobacteriota bacterium
CCATAGGGTGATTAAGTCCCAGTGTAACGGCCTTATCAATGTCGGCTGCTGTTGAAGTACCATCAGCATATTTATCTATAGCTTCATTCAAAAATATCAGAAGAAGACGATTAACTATAAAACCGGGCGCATCACCTGTGATCACCGGTGTCTTATCCAGTTCGAATGCAACCTCCTTTGCATATTCAACTGCTTCCTCCGATGTATTCTTTGACTTTATGATTTCAACCAGTTTCATTCTTGGTACAGGATTGAAAAAATGGAGGCCTACAAGCCTTCCGGGATCTTTCAGCACCTCAGATAGCTCAGTTACAGAAAGAGAAGAGGTGTTGGTTGCAAAGATTGTCTCCTTAGAACACTCATTGTCTAATTCCCTGAATACCTCTTTCTTCAGCTCCATATCCTCTGTCAACACCTCTATGATAAGGTCAGCATGCTCCATCTCATACAGATTTGTAGTTGCCTTAATCCTGGTTAGAATCTCCTGCCTTAATTCATCTTTTGTTGTTTTAGAAAGAGCCTTATCAATCTTTATCAATGCTTTCCTGGCAGTCTCTTCGTGTCTGTCTATCATTAGGACATGATAACCTGTTTGAGCACAGATCTGAGCAATACCACTACCCATGGTTCCCGCACCAACTATCCCAACTGTTCTACTCTTGGCTACCTTCTTAGCCTCTCTTGACTCTGCCTCTAACATGTCACCCAGCTCATGATCTGAAAACGATTTTCTTATCTCAAAATTTCCACTTTCATCCTCCAGCAGAAGATCACAATAAGGGACCCTGGTGTGTCCGGGTGACGGGATCTCTATCTTGGTGATCCCTCTGACAGTGCTCTTACCGGGCGCCAGTTCCACGACATCTCCCTGGCAGAAGATACATTTCTTTACATTGTAGTACCATTGTTTTTGACAATCTTCACACTCGTATACCACGTTAGCCTCTCCTTTCAAGAATATGTACTACGGCCGTTCCGCCAACACCGCCAATATTATGTGTAAGGCCCACCTCAGCACCATCTACCTGCCGTTCTCCTGCTTCACCACGTAGTTGAGTAGTAACTTCAAACACCTGCGCAAGACCGGTAGCCCCAATTGGATGCCCGTCCGCCTTTAAACCTCCGTCAGTATTTATGGGTACGTCACCTTTGATTGATGTTCTCTCCTCCCGGATCCAATCTTTACTCTCCCCCGGCTTGCATATCCCCAAATCTTCCATAGCCACAAGTTCATTGATCGTAAAGCAGTCATGAACCTCCACTATATCGAGATCTTTGGGGGTGATCCCGGCCAGTTCGTACGCCTGTTTACTGGCTATCTTTGCAGCCTCAAGAGAAGTATGTACTTTTCGGTGAGACAGAGAGATGTGATCTGTCGCCAGAGCTGAACCTGTTACCTTTACATCCCTATCGCTTTTACTGTTCTTTGAAATCACAACGGCGGCAGCGCCGTCTGAAATCGGTGAGCAGTCAAACAGATTCAGAGGAGAAGCTATAACGGGTGCGTTTTTTATCATTTCAAGGGTTACATCCTTATGACTGAAATGGGCTAAAGGATTCAGCCTGGAGTTATTGTGGTTTTTGAATGCAACCAGCTCCAGGTCTTCATGTGTTGTACCGTATTTCTGCATATGCTGTTGGGCAACCAGGGCATAATGAGCGGGAAAAATCAAACCCTGCATCTGATCGGCCATTCGGTCACCGGCCATTCCCAGATTCTGGGAACACTCAGAAGAAGTTGCGTTACTCATTTTTTCAACACCAACTATCAGAACATTTTCAAATCTCGATAAAGCGATTATAGCCTGATAGAGAGCACTGCTACCGGAAGCACATGCCGTTTCAACACGTATAATCGGTAATCTAAGCTCTGGGAGCAGACTGGATACTACTGAGTTCAAATGCAGCTGCTTCTCAGATGGACCGCCAATAAAATTGCTGACATATACGGCCCCTATATCTTCAATAGAAATCGGACTATCATTAATGGCATTATACATTGCCTGATAAATCAGTTCAGGCATAGTTTCGGTAAGTGTTCCAAACTTTGTCCTTCCAATTCCGGTAACATACATCTTGCATTCCTCCATTTCTATCTGGTGCAAATTATAGTTTTGCTACTTTGTATATTTTATAAGTTAATCCATCAAAGTCACCAATTTTTTTAAATACAGTAAGTCACCATTCAAACATCTTCCTGTTTTTTGGCTTGCAATTCCTTCACCATTTGCTAGTGTAAAAAGAGCAAAAGATATTGTAATTGTTTAGTTTTATGACTAATTCCATAAGTACAACTTATTTAACAGGGGGTAATTAACCATATGGAATCTATTAAAATTAAAATAATAAAGGCAGAATGGGATTTGAGAGCAAAGACCAAATTTCTGAGGGTAGATGGACATGTAATGGTTGATTCATTTGAGGACGAGGTGATTGCGGAACAGGATGAAACCCAAGTAGAGAATAAAAAGGTTTTAACGATTAACGTTACCGTTAACGAGAGTAATGGGCCAAAGCAGACTCATCCGGCCCCTTTCCACTTCGTGAGAATGACTGACGGTGAAGAACCTTGGACACATGTGCAGGCGACAGATCGTAGCGGAACAAGCGTCAATTACCCTATCACTAAGATATCTTTTGCTTAAGTACTGATAAAAGACTTAAAGACAAACCTTTTAAGCTAATCGGTACTGCATGCAGAACAAGAAATTATTATTTTATAAATTAACGGGAGAAAATATTATGAGTGATTCTAACAATGAGAAAGAAGTACTGGTAGTTACATCCAAACTTAAAAAGTATATCCAATCGTCAGCAAGCATGAGCACTTCAGCCAACGTTGCACCGGCTTTGTCTGACATTATCCGCAGCTTGTGTGATCAGGCAATTGAGAATGCAAAGGCAGACAAACGTAAGACTGTAATGGATAGAGATTTCTCCTGAGGTCCGGGATTTAATAAAAATGGGAAACCTAATGGAAATTAGGTTTCCCATTAAAATGAATAAGTTTGTTGGGGCTATAACACTAGCTCCCTTCAATCACATTTAAAAATATCTTTTCAGCAACCCTTCAAGGGTCTTTGCATGACGAGCTTCATCTTGTGACGACACATCAAAGAAATTCCCTGCTTCTTCTACCCCTGCCTCCTTAGCCTTGACAGATGCATTTTTCTTGCCTTTGTTAGCACCTTGTTCACCTGCCAGCATTTTCTCTAAATTTTCTTTTGTAGATTCGCTTATTTTCCCGTTCAGTTCGGCAAAGCGTGCTGCGTGCCATGCTTCATCCATCGCAAGTGATTTCAAAGCTTCCGCTATCTCCGGAAGACCTTCCCTTTGCGCCTGTCGGGACATTGCCAGATAAAGACCTACCTCAGCGGTCTCACCCTGGAAATTTGCATTTACCGCATCCTCTACTACACTTCCTTTAGCACTACCAATCGTGTTTACATTAACTAAATCTGCCATCTTTAAATTATCTCCTTAAGTTAAAGCTTAGAATAATAGTATCGGCCATCAGTAACTTTAAACAAAGCCAGTAATCAACAATCATTACAGTTTAAGGAGAAATTATCATATTTCGTTCTGCAAGTCAATAGTAAAGTCTCTACACTTATAATCAAGGATATACGGCGATGTCTCTTTCTTCTTCAGGCCTGCAATCCCATGTAGACCATGGTGTCCAATACACACACTTCCTACCATCCTTAAGCCAAAACAAACTCCCCTTTCGCTTGCGAATACAACTCTGTTTCCCAAAAACCCTCGAATGTATCTCCTCTATATCACCCTCCAGATAGAAATCTATCTGATGCCACTCAAATGGTGTTTTGTCCACAATCTCCCATAGCTCAATATCTGCCATTGTGAGATCTTTTGCCTCATATTTACTCTTTTCAACCGAAACTTTGTATTTAATATTGTTTGCTACTTCAATCCATTCCACTTCCGGCGCATCAGGCTTAACTTCCTTAGTATTACCATCTTTTTCAGGACCCTTGTCCTTATAAAGATTGAAAACATCTGTATGTTGTGCATGAGCGCTTTTCAATATTAAGCCATCAACACATGCGAGACAAACAAAAACAGCCAAAACTATTTTGACTTTTATTATACCTTTCATTAACAACCCCTTTCTCAATTATTAAGTATACTACTATTCATTTTAGATCAAAGAGCACTGTCATATGCAGATAGCAATGCATTCTACCCCCTGTAAGAACGTTTAGATCACTACGTTACCTTAGTGTCCCGATTTTTTTTTCTACCGACGAGACTATTTTACCATCATGAACCAGATTATACATCATTTCTATATCATTTGAAATAATTCTATCTTCTTTCAAATGAGAAATATGTTTCCTTATTATTTTGTAAGCATCAATGCTTCCGACACCGGCTTTGAGATTTGTAAAAAGATCAAGAGCCTGAGCCGCACATAATAATTCAATAGCAATTACATTTTCTGCATTATAAAGAATCTCCCTGCACTTTCTTGCTGAAATAGTACCCATACTTACATGATCTTCCTTGTTAGCTGATGTAGGTATAGAATCCACGCTTGCGGGGTGTGATAATACTTTATTTTCTGAAACCAGAGAAGCCGCCGTATATTGCGCTATCATTAAACCGGAATTAAGGCCTGGATCATCTACCAGAAATGCAGGTAATCCACTCAGAAGGGGATTCACCAGCCTCTCTATTCTTCTTTCTGATATATTTGCAATCTCTGATAACGCAATTGCAAGAAAGTCCATGGCTAACGCAACAGGTTGTCCATGGAAATTACCACCGTTATTAAATATCTCTTCAGTCTCCTGAAAAATCAGTGGATTACCGGTAGCAGAGTTCATCTCTGTCCCTATTACATTCTTAACATAATTCAGGGCATCTATAGAAGCACCATGTACTTGGGGGCAACATCTTATCGAATATGCATCCTGAACTCTTGAACAATCCTCGTGAGAGGAGATTATATCACTATTTTCAGTTATTCTTCTTAAATTATCGGCACTGTCTGTCTGTCCTTTATGTGGCCTTACATTATGAATCCTCTCGTTTAGTTCGATATTCGAACCCAGTAACACTTCAAGACTCATTCCCGCAGCGATATCAGCGCTCTTCAATAATTTGATAGCGTCGGCGACCACTATCGCCCCAATAC
>CAXMPV010000138.1:0-287 GCA_964195175.1 uncultured Thermodesulfobacteriota bacterium
CGCCTGTATTATAAATGTCCAGGAGAAGGCTCCTCCCATCATGATATTACCCATAACAGGACTGGCGCTATATATTTCCCTTCCAAGATAGTATCCGGCAAACGGTAGAGGAATAAAGGCCGCTAAGCCTATAAAATTCCCTATGTAACCCATCCAATCATAGTGCGCCTTATCTTCTTCGGTTTTCGCACCCATGAACTTAACAGCGGCATACGCACCAACTACAAAACCACCAAAAGCAACATTGGCTATGAGACGATGAATATTTACCGGCATCCAGAGAAAAT
>CAXMPV010000138.1:297-5477 GCA_964195175.1 uncultured Thermodesulfobacteriota bacterium
CTATACCAGCTGGCGCCATCATAAAAGTAGCCCAGGAATTTGCCAACATCATCAGGGTAGTACCGAACACATTAAGCATGACACCCAGAAAAATATGAAGCCATTTGCCCTTACCTGTTTTCAACAGATCCCATGAATAATAGTAGGCATAGAGGAAGAACACCTCACCAAAGAAGCAGAGCGCATATACGAACATATAAGGATGAAAAACATCCGTCATGTAGCGCATAAAACCCGGATACAAACCATATAGTGCGAAAGCCAAAAGACCACCCAGCGCAGCCGTTGTGGCGAATGCTGTTGACAAGAGTTTTGTAAGTTCACGTGCAAGATTGTCATATTTTATCTCTGTAGACCTTGCACCAATCGCTTCAATGATAACCACAAACAGTGGTACTGCCAACACAAAGGCGGCAAACAACAGATGCAATTGAGAAATTATCCAGACAACAAGCCTACCATCAATCCCAAAGAAATTCCGGTATTCCGCAACTTCATAAGGCACTGAGACTTCTTCTTCAACAGCCTCTTCTTCAACAGCTTCTCCTTCAGCACCTGCAACTTCTTCAGTTTTTACTTCTTCTGCACTCTCCTGAGCCACTCCAGTATTAACCGCCAGAGCAACGAGGAAGATTGCAAGAAAGAACATAAAAGCAATTTTCAAATTCAGTTTTTTTGTGTTCATACTTTGTTATTAGATAAAATTACAGCCGTCCAGTAATGAGCCCGACACACATACCCCGAAACACCAAACAACCAACTTAATGTTTTTTTCTTTTTCTTTTCTTCTTCGCCTTCTTTTCCAATCCAAAGTCAGCTTTCGCTTCGCCACCAGCGGCTACAGTAACTTCCTGTGTCGCCTTTCCAAGTGACTCCTGCCACGCCTGAACTGTGTAAGTACCTGCTGGCACTCCTTCAAGCTTATAGTTCCCACTAGCGTCTGTTAATACATAATATGGATTTGCCTGCACTATCAGCCATGAAGTCATCCATTTATGCACATCACATGTCACCTTAACAGTCTCTGGAAATTCAAATGTCTTGGAAATATTACCGTGAGCCGAAACACCTTCGTTAAATGCCGTATTTTTCATTGACCATGAATGAAGATTGTGCATAACATCATCACTGTTAAGCAGTTCAATAGAACTTCCCTGAGGAATCATGGCAACATGAGGGCTAAAGACACACCCTTTCTGATCTATTGAAGGGGTGCCAGCTTCGAACTTTTTGCCCTTCGAAATATTTGTGATAGAGACGACAGCATTCTGTATAGAATTACCTGAAAGCATTAAGGCTTCTGACGGAAGGTCGTCATGTCCGCATGTAGCCTGATCTTTATCTACTTTTAACACTTTTGCAGCTGGAACATCACCAGTTAGCTTAACCGTACCTGTTATTGTACCACCGTTAGATACGTCTCCGCCCTCGTATGCAGACAAATTACCTACTGACAAAACCAGCGAAACCATTGCTACCGCCAAGACACACACATAACTCTTTATAAGCTTACTCATTTTGAAACCTCCCAATATTATATTAATATCTTTATGTACAAGTAATCAACGAAACATGTCAAAAACCAAACTAAAATAGAGATAAAATAGATTCTACACAATAACTTTTATCTTCTCTGGAGTTATCTTTCTTCATTTCTTCAGTTGTTCGCTTAATCCAGCTCACATCCGAAATATCAAAGTTACAACTTATATCAAAAAAACTTTAACATTTCAAATACAAATTACTTCAATTCTAAAAAAAATTATATTACCTGCTTACATATCAATCCATCAAAGAATCTTCTGATTCAACGGCCTTCTGTTTTAGCATTTCCTCAGGAAGGTTCATCAGCAAATCCTTTAAAGCAACAGCCTGTTCCTCAGGTGTTCCGGGGAAAATCTCCTGAAATACACCTTCCCTGAAAAACTTAGGCATCTTCGTGCCAGGTTGTTTTAACTGAGGGTCAATCAGCCAATCCACTATCCAGTCAGGCTTTAGTCTGTCCCGGGACACTGACAAATCAGGAGCCCAATCTGACGGGTCACCTTCCGGATTGATATCACCTCTAACATGACATGACGCACAATTTACGTCTTTATGCTCGAATAAGTGCTGGGCCATAGCAAGGTAACCGGGGCTCTCCATCTCCTTCTCCTTTATATATTTATCTTTAGTTTCAACGATAAATTCATAAGGATACTCTTCCTTTTCTAAAGTAGCAAAATACCTGGACAATACTGTTGCTTCATTTTCGGTCATTTTGAAAACTGGCATACGAACGTCAAGCCACGGCCGCAAAGTAACAGGTTCTTTGAGGAAATCAAAAAGCCACGCACTCTGTACCTTTTTACCCTCTTCATACAGCACAGGAGGAGTAAACACCTTAGCCTCTTCTGCGATGCTTCCCTCTACCTCCACATGATAGTCTATGATGTACGGACTGATATCACCCCCCTGAGACGCTACCCTTTTCTCTATTTCTTCAAGCGCTATCTGGACAGTATCACCAGCCTTTTTGCCAAGCCCTTCATTATCCACCCATAGTTGGAAATAAAGGTTTTCTTCCTCCTCAAGTTTAACCATCCCTTTTACCACAGACCCATTCTTCAAATATAATGTATCTATGGTAAACTGATGACACCCCATACAGTTGTATTTATCAATTACTCTTTTGCCCTCTATCAGGTACTTTTTTTCATCCGTTAATTCTGCAATATAATTCTCAGGCAACTTACCTTCGTTCATTCCTGTCAACAGGATAGATAACGACTCTATCTCTTCCGCAGACAAACCAAAATCCGGCATCTTCAATTTGTCTTTCGGCCTCTTATAGCGCCCTTTATCAAACTGTCTGGGGTCGCTTAATTTCGCCGTAATCCATGCACGCCTTGCCTTTGAAATGTTTTCATGTGCATTTTCCAGTCCGGCTCCCTCAAGTATCTCCTTTTCCAATAAACCAAAGTCAAACAAATGTATATGCTTAGAACCTATCTCATTCAACTCAACACCTATCTTACCCATCCCTTCCATTCCCATTATCTTATGACACCCGAAACAACCATATTGACCTATCAGCTCTTCTCCTTTTTTGGCAGTCTCTTTACTGCTTAACCACTCTGAGCCTTTTAAGTCTTCATATCCTTCTTCACCCTTTAAACTCATCAGGAATGACGCAACATACTGCGCATCTTCTTCGTCAAGTTTCATATCAGGCATCTTTGTTTTCGGCTGATGTGCTTTAGGTGCCAGGAGCCAGCTGACCAGATACTCATAATTGGACTTATCACCAATCCGGGAAAGATTAGGTCCGTGGATCCGGCCATCTTCCTCTATTTCGCTATGGCATGCAAGACACCCGATACTCTCATATAAATACGCACCTTCGTCTATCGTTTCATCGTCAAACGATTGTGGCTCACCGGGATCAAACCCTTCTGAATTCTGCCAGAGATATGACGTTATAGCCATAGCATCCTCTTCTTCCAGCCTGAAATCAGGCATCCTTGTACTTGGCCTGAAATGTTTAGGATTTTTCAACCACTCCAGCAACCATCCGGGATTCACCTTACTGCCTATCTCGGTCAAATCTGGCCCTATCATACTATTCCGATCTTCCCCAAACCCTTTAGTTTCGTGGCAACCAAAACAACCTAATCCTTCAAACAACGCTATCCCTTTCGCAATATCCTCACCTCCTACCAACTCCTCACCTTTATCATGACACTTGACACATGAAGATTGCGCTATTTTGCCTCTATGCAACGGCTTCAACCAGTACTCCACTTCGCCATGTGCTTTCTCAGGGCTTATGGTTGCCCTTCCCTGTCCCGCATGGCACAACACACAACCAAACTGCTCCGGTGGATGATTCCCAAGATAGACATCTCTCCTTGAATGGCTCGCATAAGGCTGCCCCCCGGAAACACTCTCTTTCCTGTCAATACCCATATGGCACGACATACACCTATCCGCCTCATTGATATCCTCAAGATGTACCTGGTATATCTGTAAAGACGGCCTTTGTGCCTTTAATTTCACCATTGCCTCCTGGTAACCATTCATATCATCGGTAAACGTCTTCAATTCATCCGCATACATATTTATATCATGCATGGATTCATCCAGATTTTTTTGCAACCCAGCTCTCTTTTTTTCCAGAAGTTCGATCTCTGCCGCCATTACCTTACCACTTTCCTCCAATTCATTGATCTTTCCTTCCGACTCACCACTCTTGTGCACACCATACTGGTACTCCGCTTCCAGCATCTTATTCCGCGTAACCATGGCTTCAAACTTCAAAGGAGACAATTCTTCTTTATCCAAAACGCTCAACTCCTTGAATGCTTTCCTGTATCCCTGCTGAACGGCTGGCGTATTAAACCTGCCCCATGCTTCCGCAATTTTTCTCTGAGCTTCCTTATATTTCTCCTGAACATCAGGCTGATTAAATGCCGTCATCGCCTCGCCGTATTCCCCTCTAACCTTCTCTTGCTCTAACTCATGGAACCGGGATTGATACGTTTTCCACGGCCTTTTTCCTACCGCTTCATTCCACACAGCCCATGCCATCGTCAGGACAAGTATAAAACTCAGAAACAGATACAAACCTGCATATGATTTTTCTTCTTCTTTTTTCATGATGTAATTCCCACCTCAGATAAAGGGAGATTATAGAGACGTATTGTATTCTTGATAGCGTGAATATCACACGATAGAGGCCACAGTTTTTTACTTTTAATTATATCTATCATCTCAATGGTTAACAAAAGACAAAGAATATGTTTTTTCATTGCTATGTCAATTGGATAAACAGATACTATATAATCAGAAATTCGCTATTTTTGCAACTATAATGACAAAAAATTTAGGCCAAAACAGCCATGATATTATTTTCTGCTAGTATACATAAATACAGCATGATAAAGATATTCGGCAGTTTATTGCCTCTCAATAACTTACCTTTATAAACCCGGCGAATAACACAATATCGGCAGGTAAATTAGTATGATTTTGAAAGAATCACTTGCGGCAATATTAACTTGCAATTAAATTAACCCTAATTTATCATATTTGTTAAATATTCTAAAAATGAAATCCATACCTCACGTAATTTCCTGGAACCTCACAAAAGCATGCAATTTACTGTGCACCCATTGCTATCTTCTAGCTGACAATGTTCA
>CAXMPV010000139.1:0-5454 GCA_964195175.1 uncultured Thermodesulfobacteriota bacterium
GCACTTCTTGTTACCTTTTTTTGCCCATCTCTGCAATATCATAGCCGTCTTTGCAGTCTTTCCTGCATGAGTAAATTTATCTTTTCCCGCATGGCAGAAATTACATTCTACATCCATCATTTCTGCAAGTTTTATCATTTTTACTGCTATTTCCAGTTTGTCGGTAAATTTCTTTTTCCCGGCGTGGCAGAAGTTACACTTTACACCAAGTGCAACTGCCGCGCTCATCATAAACTTTGCCTTATTTCCTTTTTTCGTAAATTCAGTAGCATTATCATTGTGACAGAAAGAACATTTTCTTCCTAATGCAGGAGCTACCTCCTCACTACATTGTTGACGTTTCGCGTCTCTGCTTCCAACCAGGAAAGTTTCCTGCAACTCGTCAGGTTCGGGCAACTCTAATTCTTCTGCTCCTGACAATCCTGGCAAAAAAACTATTAAAAAGACGATACTCATGACATTCAAATATTTCATAATCTTTATCATTTGTAACAATCCTTTTTTAAATTCCAAAAGTTAATTAAGTCACTCTTATCGATGAACCTGTTTCAAAAGCCATTTTCAACGCGTCAGGATGCTTAAGAATGTCACCCTTGTTTTCCATATCTTTAAAAAGCAACTCGCCCGTGTATTTTATATCCAGAGAACTAAAGATAGCCTTTACTGTAAAAATGCCACCTTCAAACACTTTATTGTAGTCTTTTCTCCCTGCAGTGGAAATAAAATATCCTGAACGTTTTCCTCTGTCAGGGCTTATTAATACCTGCTTTAGAATATATTTTCGAGACCACAAGGTCTGGCAGCGGTCGATAAAAGATTTCAATTGGGCGCTAACGCCTCCAAAGTAAATTGGAGAAGCAAAGACGATACAATCCGCCTCCAAAAGTTTTTTATGCATCGCCTGCATATCATCAATAATAATACATTTACCGGTCTTTTGACAAGAACCGCAGGACGTACATGGCGATATTTTTAATTCGCTTAGTATAATTAGCTCGGTCTTATGTCCGCCAGCCTCAGCGCCTCTCATAAATTCCCTTATGAGTAATTCTGTATTTCCATTCCTTCTGGGGCTACCTGATATCCCCAATACCTGAGCTGGTTTCATGGGTAAGTTTTAATATTATTTTGAAATAAGACCTGGTTTAGTCATTGATATAGGAGAGAGTAATTCATCAAGTTTCTCTTCAGACATTAATTTCTTTTCCAGAATGATTTCCTTTATAGATTTGCCGGTCAACAGCGACTCTTTTGCCGCCTCTGCCGCTTTCGAGTATCCGATATACGGATTCAAAGCTGTTACTATCGCCATACTACCGGTGGCATATTGATAACACCTATCTTCATTTACCGTTATACCTTTGACGCATTTATCTGTGAAAACCTTCAACGCATTTGTTAAGATTGAAACTGAGTCCAGCAGTTTGTACTGCATTACAGGCATCATGACATTTAATTCAAATTGTCCTGCCTGGGACGCCATAGTAATAGTAAGGTCATTACCTATTATAGAAAAGCAGACCATGTTCAGCATCTCTGCCATTACCGGGTTAACCTTACCAGGCATGATCGAAGAGCCTGGCTGTACCGCAGGCAGTGTTATCTCAGCAAGACCGGTCTTTGGCCCTGAACTCAAAAGGCGCAGATCATTTGCAATTCTGATCAGTTCTGTTGCTAATACTTTCACAGCACCCGAAACTTCTGCAATGGGAGCGTTACTTTGCATTGCCTCGAAATAATTGGCAGCAGCTCTTACGTCCAAGCCTGTGATTCTTTCCAATTCGCTGATGATTTTTTGAGCATAGTCAGGGTGGGTATTAAGCCCTGTGCCTACCGCTGTGCCGCCGATACCCAACTCCTTTAGCGCGTCGCTTGCCCTTCTTATTCTTTCTACTGCTTTTGAAACAGCGGATGCATAACCGGAAAACTCCTGGCCAAACTTTATGGGCGCCGCATCCTGAAGATGCGTTCTTCCAGATTTTATGACGCTATCAAACTCTTCAGCCTTTTCATTAAGTGCACCCGCCAGTTCACTTACTACAGAAAATAACTCCGTTAACAAAAACAGCATCGCAATCCTCATTGTGGCAGGAAACACATCGTTTGTCGATTGTCCAAAGTTGACATGATCATTTGGATGGATGACGGAATAGTCTCCTTTCTCTCCACCTAACGATTCAATTGCGATGTTGGCTATTACCTCATTCACATTCATATTACATGATGTGCCTGCACCTGCCTGATATACATCAACAACAAATTGGTCCTGAAACTCACCCGCTATTATCCTATCAGCAGCATTGATAATTGCTTTGCTCTTTTCATCATCCAGACACCCGAGTTTACTGTTTACCTTTGCAGCAGCCCTTTTAACATAAACCATTGATTTAATAAATATCGGATGAGACCTTATGCCGCTGATTGGAAAGTTCTCCAATGCTCTGACTGTCTGAGCGCCATAATATGCTCCTATTGGCACGTTTACTTCACCTAATGAATCTTTTTCAATACGGTACTGTTTTTTCCCAATATTCATTGAAATCTATCTCGCAAAAGATTATGGTTTATGCTATCCCGTCATTAATTAACCTCTCTTTCGAGAGGATTCCAGATTGGAGTCCCCTCGAAAGAGAGGTCTGCCGCCAGACAGACACTCTCATAACTCCCCCTACTTGATTATTCAGTCGTTACCTTAGCAGTGCCTTCCCAAAGCCCGTGCATATTGCAACGGCTTACTGCCCTAAGTGTGGAATTGAGTCCTTTATGACTCAGTTTCAAAGGAATTGTTATCTCCGGTCTTGTCATTACCGGAGCAAAATCAAATCTGCCCAGATATACACTCCCTATATAAAATTCAATCCATTGAATAAAATGTTCATTTTCATTCGGATGTTCTATCTCTCCAACGGTAATCTTCACATCGTAAAACTCACCAACCTTAAAAACAGATGGTGCAGTAATAACTGGTACATGTTTTTTCGCCACCGGAGAATCCGGCTCTACATCTTCGGCTTTGTTAACTTTGCAAAATAGTGCTTTTTCATTTGACATTTTATCGCTCCTAAAAAATTCATATTATTTATTAATGACAACACTTCTAACTTACTATTCCAAAGCAATGTTGTATGCAATCCCACCCAGTAAATCCCCAACCCTGCTGGATGGATGACAACTTATGCATCCTTTCATAACAGCATGTACGCTGGTAACCGCTCTCAGATGGTCTTTACCTTCAACTTTTTCAATCTTTTCAAAATATGTTTTCCCTGAAATCAATGCGTTAATTGCGTCTCTCTCAAATGCATCCACCGGATTATTTTCCGGATTAAACGGAGTGCCGGTTGCATCCAGTAGCCTCGTTTTGTGCCAGCCCTTCTTATTCATTGATTTAAATACCCTTTTAGATAAAGTAGCGGCAGGTAGTACAGAGGGGTCATCAACGTATTCTTCTGTAATAAGGACTATGTAGGTCTTATAAATGTCATCAAGCATCCGTACCGTCTTTCTTGCATGTTCTAATTCCAGGTTCTTTACCGACTTGTATAACTCTTCCATTATCTGCAAAGGCTTCCTTGGCGGATCCAAAAAATAGTACGCCGCCTCTTCTGCAGTTACTTTAGGACCCGTGAAGAATACAATTACGATAGATACTAAAATTAATATTACATATTTTTTTGCCATGATGTATATCCTCCTATTATTACCGAATGAGAAACAGTGATATTCCTGATGGTTACAAATATCTGCTTTTAATAACCATCATTTTTGTTCGTGTCATTTCTTCCATAGAATAGGGAATACCTCCCATACCAATGCCTGATTCATCCCGGCCACCAAAGGGCATCCAATCAACTCTAAATGCGGTGTGGTCGTTGACCATGACTGCTGTAGCGTTTAGCTTTTTAACTATCTCCAAACCAGCATCCAGGCTATCAGTAAAAACTGAGGCTTGAAAAGCGTAAGGCAAAGAATTGGCTTGTTTGATTGCCATATTCCGGTCTGTATAACTAAAGAGACAAACCACCGGTCCAAATACTTCTTTAGTTGAAATATCAGCATCTTCCGGTGGATTTAAGAGTACGGTTGGAGCATAATGGAAATCCGATAGTCGTTTACCTCCACATAGTAAAACTGCCCCTTTTTTAACAGCTTCATTGACCCATTGTTCGACCCGATCAACTTCTCCGGGCATAATCAGAGGGCCAACTTCTGTTTTTTCATCCAGGGGATCACCGACAATAAGTTCTTTCGCCATAGCGGCAAACCTTTGGGCCACTTCATCACAAATCTCCTCATGAACAAAGACACGTTGTACAGAAACACACACCTGACCTGCATGATAGAATCCACCTTTAAGCAGAGCCGGTAACATTTCGTCTATATCCGCATCAGGTTCCACAATGACTGGAGCAACTCCACCATGCTCCAGGGCACAGCGTGTACCCGGTGATAGCTTTGAGCGTAAAGACCAGCCAACTTTGGCAGAGCCTATAAAAGAGAAATAATTAATCCGAGAATCCATGACTAGCTTTTGAGTAAGTTCTACATCGCCAATAAAAGCGGTACACCAACCTTCAGGCAGACCAGCCTCTTTTAAGATATCCATGAATGCGAAACAGGAAAGAGGGGTAACTTTCGCAGGTTTAATAATAACAGGTGAACCCACTGCAATTGCCGGAACTGTCTGGTGAACAATCAAATTGAGGGGATGGTTAAAAGCACTCACTGAAGCGACTAAACCAATGGGCTCTCTCATAGTATAAGCCAAGCGTTGAGCAGAAGAGCGTGTGTGCCCCATAGGGATTTGCTCACCTTTTATATGGGCAATATTATCTATTGCCAGTTTGACTCCGTTAACCGCCCTTAAGACTTCTACTTTAGAATCTTGATAGGGTTTACCACCTTCCTGGGCAGCAATTTTAGTCAACTTATCAATCTGCCCAGTCATAATCTGAGCAACTCTTTCTAAAATTTCTATCCGTTCGTAAGCCGGCAGCCAGTGTTCTGTATTTGAAAACAACCGGTGAGCTTTGCTTAAAATACTTTCCAGAGTTTGAGCATTCATCAGAGGCACTTCTTGAATTAAGCTCTGGTCATGTGGTCTATTTACTTTGATAACTGTCATTTTATTAATCCTTTTCTTCCCGATTATAAAATACAGGTTTTTTCTTTAAGCAATACATTCAATATACTGTGGTTTAAAGAGTAGTCAACGGCTAAATCAATCACGTGAATACCACGAGTATTCAGTGCTTTCCCCAGTATATCTTCAAAGCTTTGCACACTGTCAGGACGATAGCCGGTAGCGCCATAACTTTCAGCATACTTAACAAAATCAGGGTTACTATAATATAAACCAAAATTATCACAGCCCATACCTTCCTGTTTCCATTTGATCATACCATAACCGCCATCATTCAGAATAATAACCGTCAGGTCTAAACCCAGCCTGAC
>CAXMPV010000140.1:0-5344 GCA_964195175.1 uncultured Thermodesulfobacteriota bacterium
CATGCCTGAATCTCTTCTTGTATTTAACACCCGGAATTACCGGAAACAGAGATCTCATCTCTTTCTCCAAAACAGATACCGGTTTTTTTGCGACTTCCTGCTTTACAAAATAGACTGACAGAGTACCTTCACTCCTGTCAAAGTTACAGGAAACAGTCTCGATCTCCAGTGCCTCTTTATTTTCCTGCAGAATCTTCTCTAACCGCTCAAATAGTATTCTTGTATCGTCTATACTGTAACTCCTCGGCACATCCACCTGCAAACGCGATTCTCTATAAATACCCCGTCTGACCACTTCCGTCTCCAGTTCCCCATACAGGTAGATAGCTAAAACTACTATTAATATTGCAACCGCGACAGTGACCCACCTGAACCTCAACGTCAGCTCAACAAATTTTGTATAATGGACAGTCAGCTTCTTTATCAGAGAAGACTCAGGTTTCCTGATGGTCTTACTATGTTCTTCCATTGAATTAGGAGACTCAGGATAGTGTAGAAATCTTGAGGCAACCAATGGTATCAAGGTCAATGCCACAAATAACGATGAGACCAAAGCAGAGCATATTGATATACCAAAATCATGCATGAAGACACCCATCCTGGATTTTGAAAGAAATACCAGTGGTATGAAGACACATATGGTTGTAGCTGTTGCGGCAATAACCGCCACACCTACCTCCTTACTTCCTAAAATAGCGGCCTCCCTTAATCCCAGATTCTTCTCCTGCTTATGCCTGAAGATATTCTCAAGGACCACAACCGCGGGGTCAACCATCATCCCTATGGCCAGCATCAATCCCGTAAGTGATATAATGTTCAGAGTCACCTCTGAACCGGCAAACTTTCTCATCAGAAACATCAGACAAAACGTACATAACACTGAAATCGGAATTGCCGCAGTTATTATCAACGCACTTCTAACGTTACGCAGAAAAAAGAAGAGTATAGCAACAACCAGCACCCCTCCCAATAGTCCAGCGTTTCGCAAACTCTTCAGTCTTTCCAGTATTGCTTCAGACCTGTCGCGATAGACATATATCTCCAACCTCTTCATCCTGGGATCCACCTTAATTACGTTAACGGTGTCTATGATCTCCCTGGCCACAGCCACCATATTAGCATCAGACGACTTCATCACTCTCACCTTAACTGCATTCCGTCCGTTGAGTCTCTGATAACTCTCCTTATCAGAATAGTCATATCTGATATCAGCAACATCTGAAAGCCTTATGCCCTTCCTGTTAACCGGTAAAGACGCAACTTCACTCACGTTCTGAAATGCTCCTATTACTCGAACTTTATACTTTATTGACCCCTCTACTAAGTCACCCGCTGATACATTTATGTTATTTGTCCTCAAATATTTCCTAAGAGAGTACGTATCAATGTTATGAGATTTGAGTCTATTGAGGTCCAGTTCTACCAATAACTGCTTTTTTTCTATACCGCGAACGTCTACGCTCGCAACACCATTTATCCGCTGAATCTTTGGTTTAATACCCTCTTCAACAACATCAAATAACTCACTGATCTCACCCTGTATGGACACACTGAACTCTATAACCGGCAGATCACCCGACTTAAATCGAAAGATGCGGATGTTATCAACTTCATCCGGTAGATCATTCCTTATCTGCTCTATCCTGTCCCTCACCTCCAAGGTAGCAAGATCCATATCCGTACCCATTTTAAACTCTAAAGAGACCTCTGAATTTACATCTGTTGAGATCGATTCAATTGTTTCAACATGCTTGACTGTACCGAGAGCATCCTCTACCTGCAGCGTGATTAAGTCCTCTACCTCCTGCGGAGAAGACGACTTATAAGGAATGTTTACTCTTAGAGTATGGCCTGTAATTTCAGGAATGTATAAAAGAGGAATCCGGTACAATGATATCCAGCCAATTACTAAAACACTCAGGATTATCATTAATGTCGTTATCGGACGTTTGACAGCAAATTCAGGTATATTCATGATACTTATTTCATAAAAACCAAGTTTCTTCTTTAATAGTATAATAGCTTATAATATTTGTAGCGGAACGGCTTTAGCCTTCCACTACACACTTAGTCAGAATAATGGAAACCTGAAAGTTTCCGCTACAAAGACAGATTTCAAACTTAATAAATTTTACACCTAAAAACATTGGATAGCTACGGGATTTTTCATCTGAAAAACACATGAGTGGAGCAAGGAAAAACAGGTGTACATAAACTTGACCCTGACCTCTAATCCAAACTTTCACTTGATTTTCATGATACAATCTATTAAAAGAAGCATCAGAAATATTGATTAATTTAGTTCTGTAATTTAATCACTCGATTAAGAGGCACCACCATATGGATAAAAACTCTCAGGAATATACTACTAAGGTAAGTTTATTGCGTAAAAAGAGATGGCGATTCTGGTTCGGAACACCTATCTGCTTTGCCATCTTCTCCTTCCTTTTTATAATATGTTTCTATCTGGATGTTCCACATCTGGAGTCTATATTAGTGATCCCATTTCTTATATCCTCCGCCTACTGTCTGTGGGGTGTGATCAGCGGCAGGTGTCCAGAATGCAGCAGACTGCTACCGGCATGGTGGCACTGGACGACTAAACCCAAATGCCGGGTATGCGGCCCTATTTTATTAGCAGATAAATCTTCAAGTTAGAACGCTTGAAAAGGAATCATCTAGTCATAGCACGAATACCGCTTCATTGATTTGAACGTTAGAAACAGAATCTTATTTATATTTTTCATCCAACAGTTTCTGGTGATCTTCTCTGTTTTTTATAAGTCCTGCTTCGTATAAAAAAAGTGATGGGTAGAATCGCAGCTTCCTGACTTTGTCTACTTTCGCATATGAGAGCCATAATCTGTCTTTTGCTCTTGTTACCGCCACATAAAATAGCCTTCTCTCTTCGTCTATACTCCCACCTTTATTAGCCAGCTTTCTATTTGGGAAACGCCCATCCATTAAATCCAGGATATAAACGTCTTTAAACTCCAGGCCTTTACTGGCATGAACAGTTAAGAGGTTGACTCCCTCGCCCTTTGTAAGCTCATTTGAACCGAGTATCATAGCGTTTAGAAAGCGTTGATTGTCAGTATAGCCCTTTGTAAGCTCTTTAATAAGGGTGACCTTTCTTTTAATATTTAGAAGCGCCCTCTCTTTTACCTCTTCATTGATTTTCTTGTTTCTGTCTAAAGCCCTTTGATCAGCTAAAATATGGGTGATATATTTATAGATTTTTGATTCGCTAATTGCTTCGACCATAGAGATCGGTTTTTTGGTCCTCACTATTCTTTTATATAACAGATAAAAATCATTAAAGAACCTTGCACTCTCTTCAGTGAATTTTGGATGTTTGAGTATTGAACTGTTTGAAATTTTGTCGTCTAACTCCAGGTGTGAAAATTTAGATTCACTTTCCAGATGGACAAAATCATCAAATAGGGCCAGTTGAAAATTCACTTTTCGCTGTTCAAATGGGTTCCTTATATGAGTATCCGGGTGCAGAATACCCTCATAAGCTGACCCACGACCCAGTCTTTTCAACGCTTCAAAAATATCTTTTGCGGTTGCGCTACCGATGCCTTTCGCGTATTCGAAAATATGAATAAATGCCATCATGTCCTTTGGGTTTACAAAAAATGAGTACATATCAAAAAGCATTTTCACCTCTTTAGCATCAAAAAAACTTTTCCCGCCTTTCCTTTTACACGGTATACCAAGCTCTCTTAAACTTGCTTCTATCCCATCTGCCGAAGAGTTATTCCTGAATATCACGGCTACATCTTCGTAATTAGACGAGTTTGCTTTTATCATGTATGAAACTTTACTATATTGTTCAAAAAGCTCATCAAATTCTAGTAGTGTCGGACTTACAGGATCATCTTTTCTAACAACAATTAACTCTTTTGGATATATTCTATCATTGAATTTTATCACCCTATCCGCCAGGGATAGGATTAAGGCGGTTGATCTATAATTTTTTTTGAGAGAAAACACCTTCGCACCGGGAAATTTTTTTGAAAAAGAACCGATGAGATTTATATTGGCGCCATTGAATGCAAAAATACTCTGGTCGTAATCACCAACGCAAAACAGTGAAGAGGGGTCCATCTTGTCTATCAGTGAACCTTGAAGGGAGTTTGTATCCTGATACTCATCTACCAATACTTCTTTAAAGTTTACAAATATGTCAGAGCTTAAGAGGTTTCTTGTTTTTATAAGCAGGTCATTAAAATTTATGTAGCCATAGCTCTCTTTCATCAACTCATATTCATTAGATATATCTTCATATATATCACAAAAGAAATCATGGTCAGGGTAGTTTTCACTCATCCAATCCCCAAAACCAAGTTCCAATTCAGTGTTTTGGTAGAACGAATAGACATCATAAAGATAATTTGCTGAGTATTCAGCTACCTTGTACGCAAGTTTTTTAAACTCACGTTTCTCATAAATACTTCTAAAGAGTGTTTTAAGTTCTGTTTGTTGTTTCAGCAGAAGGCCTGGATTATGCCTTTTCAGAAGTTTGTAACAAATCGCGTGAAAGGTACCGGCTTCTATTCTTGAAGTAACATCATTAGGAAAAAAGCGTGTGAGTCTTTCCACCATCTCAGTTGCTGCTTTATTGGTAAAAGTAAGCAATAAAATTTCCTGTGGCGCGATATTTGAATTAAGAAGATGAGCGATTCTTCCCACTATTGTTGACGTTTTTCCCGTACCTGCAGATGCAATAACAATGTTACGTCCGGATTCAGCAGTAGCGGCGTTTAACTGTTCTTCGTTTAAGAGGCTTAATGGCATATTTAGCTTACGGGTTCAGATTTGGAGTTTTGTTTCATTGAGAGACAATGTGTTTGGATGATAGATGATTGTTTTCAGAAGGGAGCATGGTAAGACAATAAGCGATAAAATGCAACTGGTTTTTATAAATCAGTAAATTAAAAATAGGAACGGACACTTATTAAATAAATTAGTGTTTGAGTAAGGTGTTAATGGGTGAATATTCTGAAATCTTACGTGTAAAAGTGCATGGTGAGTCAGAAAAAAGCTAGACATTCAGAGTCATAAGTTGTAGATTCTGCTTAATTATAGAAAATAATAATATGTTGGATATGCAACCTTTAGCCTTATAAAAATAATATTTTGGTTTGAGGAGAAGAGCTTATGTATGTTTCGATAAAAACACATGTCATTGTATTACTGATTTTTGCTACGATGCTTCCCTTTGTATTACTAAGGATTTTCGCATATCCAATAATACAGTCTGATCTCAAGACGGTGATTATGGATAACCTCGAAGCGATTGGACACAAGCAGGCAGAATTGGTGTCTACCTGGATGC
>CAXMPV010000141.1:0-5335 GCA_964195175.1 uncultured Thermodesulfobacteriota bacterium
TCCGTGAATAATTCCCATAACTACAAAATATGTTTTTTCATATTTCACAAATGCCTTTAATATCTGCTCCATCCTCCTGGAATAACTCCTCAAGGCTACAAATAACATGAACAAGCCGACGAAAATCCCGATGCCCAAATTCTTGAATTTTGCTTCCAGGAACAGTACCAGGGCTAAGAACACGATAACGAATGGTATGGTTATGAAAAGTATCCTTTTGTAAAAAGCGGTATCTATATATTTGTAGTGTTTGGCAACTTGGAAAATGTTAATAGCGATTGATATCGGCAGGACGATTGGAAGTACAAGGGTGAGCTTTTCATATTGTAAGAGGAGTAGTGGTGTGCCAAAGAGCAAGACCCCAACCCCGAAAACCGATTGAACTGCTGAAGTGATAATAATCACTATCAGGGTATACATTGAGATGTTCAGCGTCAGGGAAGATATTCCAGCATGTCCGCTTTCTCCCATCATATATTTTCTATTAATTAATATAACACCTGCCATAACCAATCCCATTATGGCGATCTTAATTAATATTTTCATCAGTTTTACAGCTCTTTTTCTCATTTTATTTGCTAAAAGTTCTTTATAGACACTTTCAACTTTTTCAGCCATAGATTCCTGAGAAAATACATCTTGCGCTTTCTGTAGTGACGCCTCCGCCATTCTCTTTCTCAGTTCACTGTCTTTAGCTAATCTTACGGTTGCCATTGCTAAATTTTCAGGTGTATCGTCAATGACAAATCCGGTAATGTTATTATCCACTATTGAGGAGAGCATTCCACGATCAGCAGCAATTACAGGCTTTCCCATCGCCATGACTTCCCTGACCGCACGGCAGGAACCATCTGTGCCGGGCATTAGGAATATATTGAAATCCATGCACGAAACGGCCTCTACATAATCTCTCGTCCTGTAACCCGGATGGATTACGACGTCTTCCAGTCCCATAGTTTTGGCAGGGTCTGTCAAGAGTTGTTTTTCCTTAGTCCCTCTGCCTATAACGAGTAGCTTTAACTTCGGAACTTCTTTAGACGCGATCTTGATCGCCTGCAGAAGTATGTGAAACCTTCGGTGGGTTTGGATTCTGGCGATGATACCTACTACTATGTCGTCGTCTTTCATTCCAAACATTTTTCTGTGTGTGAGCGGTCCGCTTCCGGGGTTGAAACGTTGGCAATCAATAGAGGCGTTAATCATGATTGTCTTATCTTCGTCTAATCCAAAATTGTTCATGTCCGCCACTCTTGCCTTTTCTGAAACGGCAATTAATTTGTCGGTGAGTCTGGTTAGACATATTTTATTTCTCAGGTTTTTTTTCAATGCAACTCCGTCATGATTCGTACGCACAACAGGTAAGTGCCTTCCTGTACGTCTGGCAGCTATTCCACCAACTAAATGGTCCTGGTTTCGATGAACATGGACAATGTCAAACTCCTCGTCATTCATAAAAACCGAAAGTTTTTTAATGTCAGAGATGTACTTGAAAAAACTGAAATGCTTGCTTAGATGGAACCTGGTGACCGGAGTAAGACCACGCTCGTATGTGCTTTTTTCAACAGACTCTGAATCCGGTGGGAAAGGGTAATCGTCCATTGCCTTGCCACAGGCAAAGGTAATGTCATGTCCTCGTTTCTTTAATTCGACACAGAGGTTGAGCGCGGGTTCTGCCGGACCCGTCCATTTCCAATCACTGAAGAGATGGAGTATTTTCAATATCTGTTCCTTTCCGTCTATGTGTGCAACAACGCTGGGCGTGTAGCCATTCAGCTATAGTTTGTAAGTTTATGATAACATTATTAAAAGTTACATTATTTAAAGAAATGTGTAGATGGGGTATGGCAAAACATTTCATTTGTATGCGTTTTTGTTCGTGCCGATTTGCGGTTTATTCTTTATGCGTAATTCCCATAGTTTTGCATATTTCATGAATACATAAAATGACGTTGTTATCGCCGCTACCAGTCCCGGCACTCCATCCTGAAACCCACGTTTGAAGAAATATCCTTTGATAAATCTGAAAATGGGTCTGAATAAAAGTTGAAAAATGAGGAATTTTACGCCGTCCTTCTCCATCTCTATAGCACTCATGTCTGTATATTTATCGATGGTATCAAGCTGATGTGAAAGATTTCTATACGTATAGTGAAGGCAATCACTCTTTAAATGTTTTGCCTTGCCGTCCAGCTCCAGAGTCGCATGCGGCTCTTTTACCCACTTACCCTTATCTTTTTTGTAGAGAAGGAGGTCGTACGCAGGATACCACTCTCCATGATTAATCCAGCTTCCAAGATAACGCGTTCTGCGCGGAAAGTAGAACCCATCCCAGTTATTTGAATCATTATTTAGATGTGACTGGATCTCCAGATAAAGTTCGGGGGAGATTATCTCATCGGCATCCATAAAGAGAATCCACTCATAGTTAGCAAGGCTGACAATATAGTTAGACTGATCTTTGAAGCCAGGCCACTTTCTCTGATTAATCTTATCTGTAAATTCACGGCATATTTCAACAGTATTGTCAGTGCTGTAGGAGTCGACAACGATGATTTCATCGGCCCACTTTATATTTGCCATACACTCCTTAATCACGTCAGCATTGTTAAAAGTCATTACACACGCCGAAACCCTGGCTTTGGCCATTATGCTACTCCCTGGTGTTAACTATAAATTACAATTATAAATCTTAGTTTTGGAACTCCATGATTAGGCTGGCAACCTCTTCGATTTCTTCTGTTGTCAGTTCCGGATAAATAGGTAAGGATAGTATTTCTCCAGCATTTCTCTCGCTTATGGGAAAATCTCCCGACTTATACCCTAGTTTTTCGTATGCTTCCTGAAAGTGGATTGGGATCGGATAATGTATATGTGTGCCGACTCCACGTTCCTGGAGAAAATTCTTGAGGGCATCTCTTTTATTTGTCTTTATTACAAAGAGGTGGTACACGTGTTTTGCCCATTGCCTTTCACAGGGGAGCTGCACATTTGAGTTAAAGAGCAGTTGCTGATACAGTGTAGCTATTTCCCTGCGCCTGTTCGTCCATGTATCTAAATGCTTTAACTTGACCCTGAGTGCAGCGGCCTGAATTTCATCCAGTCGCGAATTGAACCCCTCAATTTTTGAAGTGAACTTTTTAACTTCACCGTAATTTCTGAGCATAATGAGTTTGTTATATAACTCCTCATCGTTCGTAACTACTATCCCTCCATCACCGTAAGCTCCCAGATTCTTTGTAGGATAAAAACTAAAACAACCCATATCACCGAGAGTGCCCACACTTTTGCCGTTATACTGTGCGCCATGGGCCTGGCATGCGTCTTCAATGATTCTTAAGTTATGCGCTTCTGCCAATTTCATTATTTGTTCCATTTCAGCAGAGTGGCCATAAAAATGCACAGGCATTATTGCCTTTGTATTCTTTGTGATTTTTTTCTCTATTTTTTTGTGTCTATTGTGTAGGTATCTGGCGTGACATCAACAAGCACCGGTCTGGCTCCTGCAACTGATATGGCAGAAATGGTAGGGACTGCGGTATTTGGTACAGTGATTACTTCATCTCCGGACCCAATATCACAAGCCTTTAAAGAAAGATGCAATGCCTCCGTACCGGAGCCTACTCCTACGGCAAATCCGGCACCAAGATAGTTTGCGAATTCTTCTTCAAATAGCCTGACGTTTTCTCCCAGGACAAAATTTCCACTTTCGAAAACGTTTGTAAAGGCGTGATCCAGCTCTGTCTTCAGATATTCATACTGCCTTTTAAGGTCAAAAACAGGAATTTTCATATTATATTATCTTTACCAATAATGCTCTTTGTGCTTCTCATAGTAATCAAATGATGATTGCAGTCCTTCTTCTAAAGAAACCTTCGGTTCCCACCCGACAGCACTCTTGATTTTCTCAAAATTTGCAACATAATCTCCTATTTCGATTCTCTTAAGGTCTTCATCGAATGGGATCAACTCATAACTGCCCTCATTATAGACACCTATCATAGTTTCTACCAGTTCTATCAGGTTTTTCGGAATTCCTCCAATGTTATAGACTTCACCGTTGGTTTTTTCACTGCCTGCTACCAGCAATAGGGCATCTACAACATCATCGACATAATTTATGTCTCTAATCTGTTTGCCATCACCATATAATTTTATCGTCTGGCCCTCTATGAGTTGTCTGATAAACCAGTTAATTATTCCCTGCTTGTGATGTCTCATCTGATGCCTCGGCCCATATGTATTGGTTAGCCTGAGGGAAACAGCTCTTATTCCATAAATATTGTTATATAGAATGTGATATGCCTCTCCCGCAATATTATTAATACCATTGACATCAGTAGGGTGCATCAGGTGCTTTTCATCTACAGGCAGCTGGTCAGCTCTACCGTATTGCCCTCTCGTACCAGCGAAAATGATTTTGACGTCTCTGTTGTTTATGCGGCAGGATTCCAGGATTGATAATTGGCTTTTACAGTTAATCTCCAGGTCAGTAAACGGATCTTTCATGCTGTCTATGTGACTTAGCGTACCCGCAAGATTGAAGATGATATCCTTATCTTTTACCAGGTAGTCCATACTATGCTTGTCCCTTACATCAGCAATATTTACCGTTACCTTGTCCGCGATAGCATCAATGTTAAAGTTATTTCCGCCGTAATCAGGTATTAGAGAATCGACAAGGCATATATCTGCTCCCATCTTTACAAGCCGGTGGGCCAATGTACTGCCAATAAAACCCAAGCCACCTGTTATTAATATTTTTTTGTTTTTGTAATAATCCATATTACTATTTGGTATGTATATTAAGAGGTATAAACCACCCGCACAGGGCATTATTAATTATGGGTTAAATAACCTCTAATATTGGTTTTTGTCAAGTAAAATCCAAAACGTGAAAGATTACTAACTCTTTCTGCTCAAAGAATTTCCAATAAATAACTTGAAATTTTTCTAATCTGAATCATAATGATAAAAACCAAATTTTTCAATCATTTTACCAGAAAAAACCGGAAGCCAGGCTAAGCCTCTAAATCTATGAATTTTTGCCTTTTTCTACTGAAATTTGTCGATTTGGAAACAGTTTCATCATTAGCTTCTTAACCTGGATGATATTGAATGTGGTTAACATATTTTGATAAGGTATTTATTTAGTACACACATATCTGATATCTTCTTTAACGGTCGGTTCAACAAAAAACAGTTATTACAATCTAATTATTGTTCATTACACTACCTCCAAAGAAAGAGATGGCATAAAAACCCATATTCCCGAAATTGAGAAGTTGTTGGAGTAAGATTTGAATACATCATGTTAAATAAAAATACCTTATATGCA
>CAXMPV010000142.1:0-5312 GCA_964195175.1 uncultured Thermodesulfobacteriota bacterium
ATAGATTTATCACTGACTTGCGCCAAGTCCGGTTTATTTTTTCAGGATGTCTATTCCCATGCCATATAACACTCATACACAAGAGAAAACCTCGTTGGAAAAAGAGCTTATAGAAAGCCTTGCAAGGTTTATAAACCTACGCTGGATTATGGTAATTGGTATATTTGTCACTTCAAAGTTTGCCAAATTTAGTCTGGGAATAGATTTGCCTATAGTTCCCATATTTATTGTCACATTTTGCATATTAATTTTTAACATTGTCTGTTTCTATTTCCAAAAACATGTGAAATCATATGAACGTTTTGCCAATCTGCAGATTTCTGTAGACTGGATAGCCCTTATATTTTTAGTACATTACACAGGAGGTACTGAAAGCCCTGTAATCATCTACTTTATATTTCATGTAATTATCTCTGCAATTCTTTTATCAGAAAAGAAATGTTACCTTCAAACATCATTTGCATTAATATTAATAACCGGTCTGTCAATCCTGGAATATTTCTCTATCATCCCTCATGTTCATATTAAAGAACTTTTCCCGACTCCGGTTTTTGACAACGGCCTTTATCTACTATCAATAATATCCTTCAGTATTACATCTTTATACATCTCCGCATATCTGGCAACGTCTGTAAATAATCGACTCAGGAAGAGAGAGAATGAAATTGTTGCTCTTAAGAACGAAATCACTGATGCGTATAACAAGCTTGAGGTAATAGACAGAGAAAAAAGTGAATTCACATACAAAGTTACTCATGAACTCAGGTCTCCCTTAAGTGCAATACAAAGTCTTCTAAAATCAATTGAAGAGGGTTATGCAGGCGAAATTTCTCAGAAAGCAAGAGATTTAGTAGTCAGATCTGAACAAAGAACGAGTTTTCTAATAACACTTGTTAATGGTCTCCTTGATCTGATTGCAGGTAAGATCGGAAAACCCAAAGAAGGTGATACAAAATCAATTGATATAAATGTTGCTGTTAATAACACATTACATCTAATGCAGGAAAAAACAAAAGCAAAAAATCTGAAAATCATAATTAAATCTACACCTGAGCCCTCTTGTTTAAGGATAGTCCCAGATGATCTTGACATTATATTGACAAATTTAATCGACAACTCAGTAAAGTACACGGAACAGGGAGGCACAATAAGTATAAACAGCACAATAACTGATAAAGAAGTTAAACTGGAGATGTCCGATACCGGAATTGGCATCATTAAAGAAGACCTCAATAAAATCTTTAACGAATTTTATAGATCCAAAAATGCAAAGGCCACTAACCTGCGTGGTACAGGATTAGGACTGTCTATAGTCAAGAATCTGATCAAACAGTACGGAGGTAACATAGACATCAGGAGTGAAATAGGTAAGGGAACAACTGTTACTATTTCGTTTCCTGTTGTTATGCAAATTTAGCCGCAGATTCAAGCAGATAAACACTGCTATGCATACTTCATGTATTTATTCAAAAACTATACTTGTAAATATAATTTCCTACTACAACAAATAAAATTAATATGGAGAGATGAGACTATGAAGCACAATCTAATTTTTTCAATTTATGCTCCGGTAATTTTGTCAGTATTCCTGTTTCTCAGCATCTTATGCTCAAGCGATGTCAGAGCCGATAAGAGTGATTCAGCTATTGGTGAGAAGATTGCCGGTATATACTTACTAACTGAGGATGATGATGGCGGATCCCGGATTGTAACTATCACTGCAGATGGCAACTGGTTCGGTGTTCATTCGTATCAGTTAGACAACAAATTCAGCAATCAACAGGGAGTATGGAAAAAGAGAGTAAAGAGAGAGATTACCGTCAGAACACTTAATTTCTCAACCTTAAAAGATGGTGTCGGATCGTCACTGTTCACCTTCACCGTAAAATTTGATAAAACATATCAACAAATAAATGGAGAGCTCACCGGCAAGCTGTTCCCTACTGGAGCAGACCCTCTTGATCCTGTCGCAGTTCCAATCAGGACATTCAGTAATACTTTCACAGGAAAACGTCTTATTATTAACGAAAAATAGAGCAAGTTTTAGATTAAACGACCCACTGATTAAGAGTCGATATGTGACACCTGCTATTTACAAGATTTATATATCTTCAGTTTGTCTCTCCTTCATCAATCAGGCTCTTTAGAAGTTCCTTTCCATCAGAGTTCAATTCAAATTGTTTCTTTTCAACATGGCATTTCAGGCATTTTATGTTGCCTTTTTTCTTCCATTTTTGCAGTAACATAGCAGTTCTTGCTGTACTTCCCTCAAGAGTAAGGACATCTTTTCCATTGTGGCAAAAATCACATTCTACATCCATCATTTCTGATAGCCTAAACATTTTCTCTGCAGTTTTATATTTATTTGTATACCGTTTATCCCCCGCATGGCAGTAATTACACTTTACACCGATCGCAATTGAGGCCTGCATGTCTCTCTTTGCCCTGCTTCCATTTTTCGTAAATTCCGTGACTTCACCATTGTGGCAAAAAGAACACTTTTCACCTAATAATGATGCAACCTCATTGGTACATTGGAGGCTTTTTTCTTCTCTAGTTCCTTTCAAGTAAGTTTCTGGTAATGCGTCAGGTTCCGGAAGATCTAATTGCTCTGCCCATAAAAAACCAGAAGTTATAACAATTAAGAAAGCAATGCCCAAGATATTAGTGTTCTTCAAAGTCTTCTTCATTTGTAACAATCCTTATTGTTAAATTTGAAAAAAGTTTATAATTTACTCTTATTAGATGTTCCTGTTTTAAATATTCATAAGTCCAGCATAATCAGGTAGTAAATCATTAGTGTCATAATTCCCTCATTTCTACTACATAGTTCCTCGATTATATAAAAGTATAGCTAAATTATAAAGATGTTTGTTCCGGGTCTACCAAGTTGTTACTGTTTAAGATACCTGTCAATTTAGCTCATGAAAGCAACTACAAATATTGTAGAAAAAGTTAGACAATTGTAGTGTTAAATGGTAGCTTGAGTAAGTATGATAAAAGTTCTTATTGCACCCAAATATAAAGCATAAATCTTAAAATAAAATCATGTGTTACGCAATCCCGGGCAACGTAAAGAGTATTTCTGGCAATCTGATTACAGTAGATTATTTTGGTGAGAAGAGGAAGGCACGGAACGATTTCTATGATCTACAGGTGGGTGATTATGTCTATGCACAGGGTGGATTTGTAGTACAGAAAATAGATGAAAAGGACGCTGAGGAAATTCTGGATACATGGAAGGAGTTGTTTTTTGAACTGAAGAAGACAGACGCAAATCTTTCCAAATTGTATAATGACAAGCCCAATCTGGATAAGTCCTTCCTGGCGATTATTGATAGAGCAACATATGGTAAATCAATAGCTCATGAAGAGGCGTTGAGACTACTCTTAAGCAAAGACCCGGATGAAATAGATGTGTTACACAAATCAGCAAATTTCATACGTCAGAAGTTTTTAGACAATTCCTGTTGTGTTCACGGGATTATTGAGTTTTCAAATACGTGTGTTTGTCAATGTGCATACTGCGGTATTAATTCAGAAAACTCTACACTTAAACGTTTCAGTCTTAATACTGGTAAAATTCTCGAAGTTGTTGAAGATGCGGTAAAACGCTTCGGGTTTAAGGGAATCGTCCTGCAATCGGGTGAAGACCCCTCTTACAAGTCAAAAGATATTTTAGACTTGATTAAAAAAATACGGAAAAATTATCCTGTATTTATCTTCCTGAGTGTTGGAGAAAGAGATGAGGAGTTTTATCGAAAGGCATTCGATGCGGGTGCCAAGGCTGTATTGTTTAGATTTGAAACTTCTGACAGCAGTCTATATTCAAAGTTGCACCCACATTCATCTTTGGAAAAGAGGATCAGGTATCTTAAGCTGTTTAAGGATATCGGATACATTATTGCCAGTGGAAGTCTCATTGGCCTTCCAGGACAGACGGCTGAGAGTGTTATTGACGACTTTATGTTTGCCAAGGAGCTGGGTTGTGATATGTACTCATTTGGTCCATTTATTCCTCATCCGAATACTCCGCTCTCCAGCCATAATACTCCCGATGCTGAATACGTACTTAAGGCCATTTCTGTCTTAAGACTTATCGATCCCTATGGAAAGATTCTTGTAACTACGGCCCTTGAGTCTATAAACTCACAGTCAAGACGGCAAGCCCTTATGGGAGGAGCAAATTCAATAATGCTGAACCTTACACCCAAGGATTACGTTGGATTCTACGATATCTACCCCAACAGGGCAACGGTAGATGTATCTGTAGAGAACCAGATTACAGACGCACTGCAACTGCTTAAGAGCATAGGCAGAGCTCCTACGGATTTAGGCATATGAAAAACTTTATTAACGAAGATAAAATATTTGATATCCTGGGAGATACACAAAGACCGTCACGTCAACGTGTAGAAACCATAATCGATAAATCATTAACACTTAAAGGCATTAGCCCTGAAGAAGCAGCCATCCTTCTCAATTGCAATGAGAAAGTTGTATTGAACAGGATATTCGAAACTGCGACACAGATAAAAGAGACAATATACGGTAACCGCCTTGTTTTGTTTGCACCACTTTATCTATCTGACAGATGTGTTAACAACTGCCTTTATTGCGGGTTCAGCAAGGAAAACAAAAACTCAGGAACACGACGTTTAGATACAAATGAGATACGTGATGAGACCAGAACCCTGATATCACAGGGGCACAAAAGGCTACTCATTGTCTCTGCAGAAGATCCTGCTGTCAATATAGATTATTTAGAAGATGCGATTAGAACTGTCTACGACACGAAGGAAGGTAACGGCAACATAAGGCGAGTAAATATCAATGTTGCACCAATGGAAGTGAGTGATTTTACGAGGCTTAAGAATGCCGGTATAGGAACGTATCAGTCATTTCAGGAAACATACCATAAAAACACGTATAATCAACTGCACACTTCCGGGCCAAAATCAGACTATTTAAAGCGGCTTTACGCGTGTGACCTTGCTCAGAGTGCCGGTATAGATGATGTAGGCATAGGCGCACTGTTTGGCCTGTATGATTACAAATTTGAGGTGCTGGCGTTGCTATTTCATACCATGCATCTTGAAGAAGTGTTCGGGGTAGGTCCTCATACTATTTCTGTTCCAAGGCTTGAACAGGCACAAGGCTCTAACATATCTTCCACCCCCCCCTACCCGGTATCAGATACTGATCTTAAAAAGATAATTGCCGTCCTCCGTCTTGCTGTACTATATACAGGTATAATACTTTCCACAAGAGAGAATGCGGCTTTAAGAAATGAACTTATTTATCTGGGCGTA
>CAXMPV010000143.1:0-5311 GCA_964195175.1 uncultured Thermodesulfobacteriota bacterium
TAACAAAGATGCAGACACATCCATCAAAGACTACATGGTACAGCTTTTAACCCGTCATGTTTCCGGAAGGCTGAAAGTAGCACCGGAGCATACATCTGCAGATACTCTGAAAATAATGAGAAAACCATCATTTGCTCATTTTAAAGAATTTAAAAAACAGTTTGATGATATTGACAGAAAGTTGGGACTTAATCAGCAACTTGTCCCCTACTTCATATCCAGTCATCCAGGTTGCAAAGAAGAAGACATGGTAAACCTCGCGATAGAAACCAAAGAACTTGGTTTTAAATTAGAACACGTACAGGATTTTACTCCCACTCCTATGACAGTAGCTACCGTTATGTATTATTCCGGTTACCATCCTTATACTTTAAAACAGTACTACACACCAAAATCAAAGACGGAAAAAATCAACCAGCATAGATTCTTTTTCTGGTACAAGAGAGAGAATCGGAATTGGATAAGAAAGAGACTTAATGATGCCAAAAGGCCGGATCTGCTAAAAAGACTTCTCGGCTCTGACCAAAAGGAATTAAACCAACAAGTAAAAGCTGGCAATAAAGCTGGACCGAAATCATCAGAGAGATTTCAAAGAGGAAAAAACAAGACAGGAAGGATTAATAATACAGGGTCAAAACGAAAAAGGAAATCGGTTTAGTAAAAAAAATAATACTATTGCTTTTTCCATGTTTATGCATTTAACCTCATATCGTGATTTTGCACATGTTTCAACAACTCCATTTTCATAGTTAAACTAACCTCGCACATATTCAATTCGCTTTTTGTAAATTGATTATACAGTTCGTTTAGTTTTTCCAGTAATTTTTTATGAGATTTCAGGTGGTCAACATCAAAGTTTTTATTATTTGTTTGTGACCATTTTTCTTCGAAATCAAAATGATGAACAAGTCCATTTTTTAAGAGTTCAAATTTTTCTTTACTTACCTCTTTATCTAACCCGTCTTTTGCAAGTTCCGTAAGAAGATAATCAATGTTGGCATGCTGAACATCAATTTCCAAAACTCCTATTTTATACGATGAATACTTCATTTTCTAATGTTTCAATATGGTGTTTGATAATTTGCGCTATATCCGCAATGTTATGATGTTATTATACAGAAGGTACATTTATTGCCAATAATCCTATGAAAAAGGTAATTTGTGATATAAGAATGATTTAGGAGAGATGAAAGGCCATGTATTTGCGCCCCCTGTAAAGATAAACTAATTACAGGTGTTCAATTAAATGTTGCAATCCACTAAACTCAATGTCTGAATGTTCTTTTTGCCAATATCATTCAACACATCTGCTGGATATTTATCTGCAAGCAGCAACAGACATTTATGATCACTCTTGAGCAGGTCTAGACTTTGAAAATTGTAATCCAGTATTTTTTCTTTTGTGTTTTTTGAATCCTCAAGATAGAACCCAAGAAAGTTCCAACCCATTTTTGATACCACCATGTACGCTACCTCTGAAAGCTCACTCGCACCATAAATTGCTAAACTGATTTCTTTGCCATCAGTAGCTTTTACAATCCTGGCTTCTATGTCCTTTCTAACCTCATGATAATAAGGAATGTTTCGATCAAAGAACTTATATGCCAACTGTGTCTTCTCCCTCAATCCCTCTGCTGTGATATGATACTTCACACGCCTTGGATTCTCACCTTCCTTCGTAACAAACCCCTTTTTGATTAAGCGCTTCAGGGCAAAGTTCACAGATGCTACATTAAGCTCCATTTGAGAAGAGAGTTTTCTTTGAGAAACTGATGAGTCTGCCTCTACAGTCTTAAGTATTTGAAAATCATTGTGGTCTTTTTTCATAATAAAATCCCCAAAAGACTTATAAATAACAATACGATGTTCACGACCGCTCTAAAGTCTATATTGTCTTAGATATCAGTCTCTTTAAATCAACCATATCTTAATTAAGATTTTCAGTGTTATACAGGAACTGTTTTCATATACGTACAATCGATATTCTCTGGATTCTACATTTTTTGCTAATATACACAAGATAGATTAATTTTAAAGCAAGTATATGCCTAAGGAAAGTGAAACTGGCGTGCTATTGAAAATAAGCTTATCCAAGGCTGGTTTCATGAAACCCTGAATTCGTCAACATAATTCTAAATTCCAAACGCCCCGATACTCATTTGTCATATATCTCGTTTGAACCTTTCTTCTTTGGAGGATCAAGATCCTCGACCAACTCGTAGAGGCCCATTCCTTCAGTACGAAGCTTACCAGTTTCCACGAGCTTGTCCCACACCTCCTGAGGAAAATTATTCGGAGGTCTAATGGCCACAATACCAGACTTTCGGCCACCACTGAGAGCGCTGCTGCCCAGTGTTGACTCTGCATCAAGCCGCGTCAGTCTTAGGCGCTTTCTGAAGGTCTTATACGCTTTTTTGAGATTAGCCGGATCCAAACAGTCCTCTGGTATATCATTACTCATAGTATTTCTCCTGCCAAAGTTTAATTAACTGTTACATTTTTTATATTATCGGAATACTGATTCTATCCCTTATTCTTAATCACTTGTATGATTTGCTCTCGAAATTTGGGTGCGCCGCCGTTGGCCGGATGTCTCACCATTGAAGCATCAATACCCATCTCTCCCAATTGAATTCTCGACTTTTCACCAACAGCAATTACCTTTGAAACATTTACTGATTTAAGTAACGCTAACATTACCGGCTTGCCTTTTTCAAACTCATTCTCAGAAGGAGTCCTGTTGGACAGAATCCCTTTCTCCGGTTTGTATGGATGCCATGGTAACGCATTCCATAAAATAAAATCTCTCATATCGAATCCGGACGTTATTAATCGCTCCCATACAATCGTTGCGGTGGGTTCTGTAAAACCATCTTTTTTGACAGAAGGCATGCTTGTACGCCGCGGCTCAATCCCTGAGAACACGTGACCGGGAGTAATCGATTTATGCCTCATCTTCCCCAGCAGAATGCGTTCAGACGTCATTGCAATTCCGGTGAAGTGCCCACCCTGATACCCCAAGGCCTCCCCTACCAGAAGATACTTCGCATTTTTCCTTTCCAACATGTACTGTTTAAGCTGAGACAGCCTTATAGCCGGTGAATCTGAATCAATATCATTTTCCACATCGCGGCAAAACCACGGATTAAATACATTATCCAATTTTGCTGCCTGTAAACTTTTAAAAAAAAGATCCATATCTGACGATAAGCTTTCAAGAAAGAAAATTATACAATCGCAGTCTCTAAAAGGCTGATGATTGCCGGTTTATCAATTCGTCTGGTTTTTGCAACAAAACCATTTGCATGTACGAAGAGCACATCATTCATGCCTTTAATACGCCTGAAGTCAACCCGTTGGTGATCGCTAATCCTGCTGAGCGACCATCCACTTTCACGAGTATTTTTAACGACCAGAGCAGCTGCATTTTTACCTGTTTTTTTTAAATATGCGGAAATACTCAATTTAGGATCAGGTACATCCTCCATGAAGAAAAGAACTTTCAGACCGTTAACCTCAGCAAATTCCGCTTTTTCCCGAATGAGTTGAAGACGCTCTTTCTTGCTTCTGATATCTGTGACGATGTGAGTGCCTATTGCAGATAGAAGCTTCACCAGTTCATCATCCGAGTCGAGCTTCTTTGCCTGCTCAAATCTGGCTAAGAGGAATTCATTTACCGGCCCCCTCATCAAACCTTTGAGCAGAGTAGCACTGCAGTCAAACTCTCCAGCCGTTTTAATCGCGCCAAGACTATCATCAAGCACAAGCGCTCTAAACCAGACCATTTCGTCCAGATCACTCTTGAGATCAAAATGGTCGGCAAGGAGGCTTAATGTACATTTCTTTGTACCTGCCGGAAATTGGTGATGATCAAAATTCCTGTTTCCAGGATCATGAACACCCCCCTGATCCAACACCCATACTGCAGGATCTGCAATCTCTTCAGGTTCTACAGGCCGGCGCTCAATACATTTTATATCGTTGTTCATAGCCAGCACAATGCAGACTGAGATCAGATCGTCCATGTGAGGCCCACCGCTATGAGTTACTATTTTTGAAGACAAAACACACACTCCTTTACAAAATTTATTACTGCTTTGTGGAGATAACTAGAATGCGGCAAAAATGATTTGTAACAGCTCTACTGACTTGAATATTATAAATGAGTGTGGTTGTTTTGCAATATAAAAGATTGCTCATGCAGAGGCTCATAAATCGTAAGGGGGGAAAACAGAAGGATTTAACCACACACGTCAAAAACTCGTCGAGCAAGCGTAAAAAAACTGTAAATGTGTACAGGTAAAAATACGGAAGGCAGAGGCCGCCAGAAAGCACATCTGGTAAACAAAAAGATTGAAAATTTGGGTATTACGATTTATGAATAACTAATTTGGACACAGATAAATACTGATAAACATTGAGGTTAAAACAAAGGGGAAAAAAGATGAATTTATGCTTGACTTTTGCTGCCTGTCATACTATATATGGTGAAAACCTAATAACGTACTACGATATGTAGTGTCTTAGTGCTGTTTTTAAAAATAATGTGCGGGGCTCTTGCTCACAAATAAAACCCTACTCTATAATCGAGTAACTTGGAGATAATCCCCGCCATAAACTTCTTCTCAGTGTAGTATGATATAAACAATCAGAGACAAATACGTTTCAGCCTCCCTGCATCAGTCGCACTATCATTCATCTGTTTTTATCAGTACACTTGCTTATTCAAGCATATTCAACTACCAACGCTGAATCTCATGATTTACCGTTATTCTTATCCAGCTTGGAAGCACGCTCATGACTGGTTTTGTGAACAGCATCATATATGCTTGGATATGTTGCAATAATTACCTCTAAAGCATGGCAATGGCTATACCCCCACGCATACTGCCCCAGTACATGACAGTCTGATAGCGCAGATCTATTCGAAAGGTATTAGGAAGACAACCAACTATTGGTATAAGACCGTAAACTATAACTCCTCTTGCCAGCAGCATGACAGGTATTACCCATACCAGAATATGCAGTGATTTCGCCAGTGAAGGAAGATTGATCTGCAAACCAAGCAACAGAAAAATAAAAGCGTTAGCAAGATAGGCCAGATACTCCCACACCTCTGCAAGCAGTTTGTGAACGGATGGTGATATCTTGGAACGCCCCCACCCTCCCATAATTATCCCGGCTAATGCCGTTGCCAGAACCCCACTGACATGAAAAAATTCTCTAAAATAAAGAATGACATGTAAGCAAGTATGATTATCAGGGAAAGCTCTATTAATGGATTGTCATCCACTTTGCTCAATATAAACCC
>CAXMPV010000144.1:0-5300 GCA_964195175.1 uncultured Thermodesulfobacteriota bacterium
ACTTCTTTGTTCTTCTTTACTCAATATCGTTAATTAAATTTTAGTGGTAAATTATCAGTTGTTTAATGATGTGATTGTGATGTAAAATACCATACGTTTAATAAACTGAAGAAGGGCTCAGAGACTTCTTTAATTTACATTTCATTCATTGACTGAAAGGCACAGATGCTTGTAAAAGATGTAATGAACAGAGAGGTCATAACGGTGAGCGGGGATGAAAACTTGTCCCAGCTTATAGCCAAATTCAGGAAATATAATTATCATACACTTCCAGTCATTGATAACGACAAAAAAATATCAGGGCTTGTTAATTCTGAGGATATCATGAAGGTCTTTCTTCCCCACAACCCGGTACTGGAAAAATTACTCAAATCTACACATCTATACGATACAGAGGAAGAAGATATATTAGAGATGGATCTTCCGGAGGAACTGGGAACTACCGTGAAGGTTTCAGACATAATGAATAACAATGTGGTAACTATAGAAGATAGTGAAACAATAGCTGACGTAAGGAAACAGATGAAGCTTCACAATATCCAGAGGGTACCGGTAACAAGAAACAAGGAGCTTGTAGGATTTATCACCCTCTTTGACATAATAATTGCACTTTTTAAAGAAAGGAATATTATTTAAATGAATACAATCCTCTGCCTGGGAATTGTGTTGGTTGGTGCACTTGTGGCAGAGAAAATTATCAGTTATCTTAAAATCCCTGCCATAACATCTTATATCCTCCTTGGCATTCTCCTCGGCCCTTACGCCCTGAATGTGACCGGTGGAGGTCTAATCGCTTCTTCTGAACTCCTTTCTAACATAGTACTTGGATTTATAGCATTTCATATTGGAAAAAACTTTTCCGTAGAACACTTCAGAAGGATAGGGAAGGCAGTCCTCTCCGTATCAATCTCCGTAACAGTCGCAACGTTGATCTGTGTAACGGTAGGTATCTACTACGTGGCACACCAGCCATTCCACATCGCTCTTTTATTTGGTGCAATTTCCACTGCAACTGCACCTGCAACAACAATGATGGTAATAAGGCAGTATAAGGCAAGAGGTCTGTTTACTGATGTGCTGCTTGGTACTGTCGCCATTGATGATGCCTGGGGAATAATGATCTTCTCTATATCTCTTGCCATAGCACAGGTTCTTCAGGTTGGTCAATTCTCTGAATGGATTATTATGTCGGTAACGATAAAGGCTGCAGCTAAAATATTTCTTTCTGTAATATTGGGTTCAATTATGGCCATTATTGCCTCAAGGATTTCAGGTTATTTAAAGAGGAGAGAAGATGTGTTAACCTTCATACTCGGGGCAATACTTATAAATACCGGAGTCGCCTTATACTTCCATATGTCACCCCTGCTCTCCAACATGTTTTTTGGAGCAATGTTAGTCAATATCGAGAAGACATCCTTCAAATTTTTTGAATCTGTAAATAGTGTGGACTGGCCACTTTATGTCATGTTTTATGTCCTTGCAGGTGCAAATTTGGATATAGGACTGCTCAGTTCGCTAGGTCTGATCGGTTCCGTTTACATAATTTCAAGAATTATCGGCAGGATTGGAGGCGCTTATTCCGGAGCCGTTATTGCGGGAACAGAGCAAAGTATAAGGAGGTACATGGGGCTTGCCCTAATGGCACAGGCAGGTGTAGCTATCGGACTAGCCATGATGGCAAAAGCAAGCCTCCCTCATTCTGGCGGAGCTATACTTAACACTATCATCGCCACAACAGTTGTTTACGAAATATTCGGCCCAATAGCAACACGTTATGCTTTGTTAAAAGCTAAAGACATTAATACTTGATGGCAGATTTTTATACAAATATTCAATTCAAAAGGAAAGCTATCTTCAGTTCCTCTATTTCATTTCTAATAATGTTGGCATTTGGTGAACCGGGAGCAATCTTCAAAAACATCTCTAAATCATCTATTGCTTTTTCATACTCTCCTTTTTCTTTAAACGATTCACCCCTGTATATGTAAGCGACAGGATTACCGGGAAACAGTTCAAGTGATTTATCAAAATCAGTTATAGCTTCGTCAAATCGGCCGGTCTTAAGCAGAAGAACCCCCCTGTCTATATACATTCCAGCCATTGAAGGCCTGGCGATTATTGCCTTGCTGAAATCCTGTATGGCTTTCTCAAGCTCACCGATTTCCTTATACATCTTTCCTCTCAGGTAATATGTAAAAATCTTATCCGGAGTTAAGCTGATACATTTCCCAAAATCGTCAATTGCTTCTTTCAGTTTATTATTATCAGCATAGAATATTGCCCTGGAAAAATACGCATCACTGAGGTAAGGATCTAATTCTATCGCTTTATTAAGGTCGTTCATTGCTTCATCAATTCTACCGGTTTCTGCAAAAGCGACACCTCTGTTACAATATGCCTGTGCATAGTCAGGGTCAATTTCAATTATCTTATCGTAATCTAATATAGCTTCATCTATTTTACCCATCTTCTTAAAAGCTATCGCCCTGTTTAGATAGAACAGTGTAAACCCGGGACTGATAGCAATAGCCTCGTTGAAGTTTCCTATTGCCTGACCATACCTACCTGCAACCCCTAAAAGTGAGCCTCTGTTATAATATGCTGAAGCGTATTTGCGGTTAAGAGATATTGCCATGCTATAGTCCTTTATCGCCTCAGAGACTAAACCCATTTTTTCGTAAACTACCCCCCTATTACAGTAAGCACCCGGGTTTTTAGGATTTAATAATATGGATTTTTTACAATCGTCCAGTGCACCCTTATGATCCCCATTCTCTCTTCTTATTTTAGAACGATTTAATAATATATTTGCAATTACTTCCTTTGTATTTAAATTCTGTAAATAACATCCATGCTCTACGCTCTCTTTATCAAATCTCTCTAGACTATTTGACGCATAAAACGAATCTGGCAGGCTCATTCCGTTGTGACCAGTCTCAATATTTATTTTCTGCTCACCATCATCATATCTGACAAAAATATGATCAGGAACATTAACTCCGAATAACGGCAAGCTCAATCTTTCCGCAATGGACAGGTACAAGATAGAGAGCCCTACACAGTTCCCCTTTCTTCGATCTATCACCCTGTTTAAATATAAATCTTCCAGATAACCGGTTTGCACATAAATAAATCCCAGTTCATCAAACAGAAATTTATTTATAATATTTATTATCGTCTCCGGTTTATCACCTTCTGCAATCCGTGCATTTATCACTCTTGCATACCAATCAACGCACTCTACGTAATCGTCTATCTTAATTTCTGAGTATTCCTCTTTTGCTATCAGTAATGACATCTCAGTAATATTCAGAGATTCATCTTCAATCTGAATCAAATCCTGAAAGAGTTTATTGTTTGAATATTGTGCCTGATTATATTGGATAGCTTGTGGATCTTCAGAGATGTTATCTGCAAATATACTTTTTGAGTTACCGGCTATAAGCAGAACACATACCAGCAAATTTATAAAGCAGATGCTTTTTATTCCTTTATTACTCTTCTTCCTGACAGTTTTCACGGCAAAAAAATCTCTCTTTGTGTTCCACAATTAAAAAATGAATCAAATACATAAAAGTCCTTGACTCACAAGTATATTTTCAATAGCATTAATTTCACATTAACTTCGTTCTATTAACCATAAAATCAGAAAAAAATGCTGAAAAAAATACTCTTATTATCTGGAATTTTATCTTCAATTCTCCTTATATCAACAATTATTTTTGCAAAAGAAGAGCTTTCACCCCTGTTTGAAGGTTTTAATTTCCCTATGGGAGAAACCAGAGAAGAATTTGTAACTGAATCATTTGATGATTTATTTAATATTGTTGGAAACTACAGAAAACTTACAGAATCACAGAAAAAAGACTCATGGAACCGATACAAAGGCAAATACGTAAGATGGACGGGTGTTGTTAACTATAAAGGTTTAACCGACAACGACTGGAACAGAGCGGGTATCAGGCATAATGTAAATACAAATGTTGAGCTAATGTTTGGCGATGACAAAAAAAGAATCGTCAATATGATAAACAAAGGAGACCGTATCACCTACACGGGAAAATTATCATCTCTGTTTAACAGAAACCTGTTGTTTAAACTGGAGAATTCAAACATAGAAATAATTAATGATATAACGACAGATGAATTAGTAAGTAAAATCAAGGAAGGCGTCGCAATATCTTCACCGCCATCTTCCATACCGGAAACATCCACTGTTTTGGACTCAAAAAATGATTCTGAAGGAAAAAATATTTTAACTTTTGAATGGCTGAACAAGATTTTTGGCATGAATAGCGGCAGATCGCAAACAAGAAAAGAAGAACTGTGGGCTTATTACAAAGAGAAAAACATAGAATGGCAGGGGATTGTCAGTTACAAGGGAATAGGCAGGAGTGATTGGAACAGGGTCGGCATCAGTCATAATGCCGGAACAAATGTCGAGTTAAAGTTTGGTCAAGACGGTAAAAATTTAATTAAGATGATAAAGAGAAAAGACAAAATTACTTATACCGGCAAACTGGCAGAACTATTTGGAAGAAATCTTTTATGCAGCATTGAAAGCGTAGATATAAAAAAAATTGGTGATAAGGACGTCGCGGAAATTGAAAAAGCCGCAGCGGTATCCGCGCAGTCCGACTTAGACACGGATAATACAACTGAAGCTGAAGTGATAAAAGCGCCTGAAATTATAATGGAAGACGCAATGGCTCCGGAAGTCACAAAAAGAGAAGACATAGAAATTATAGAAACTATAGACGGATTGATAGAAATTCCTTTTGAAGAACTAGATGCGCTATTTGGCAAGACAAACAGAATGACTGAATCACAAAAGGATAAACTATGGAAAGAATATAAGGATAAATACATTAGATGGACGGGAGAGGTAGTGTTCAGTGGAAAAGGAAGAGTGAGTGGCCTGAGGATGGGGGTAAAGCACACAGAAGGCACTGATGTAGAGTTAGTTTTTACTGATGATAAAGAAGACTTGGTCTTAGGGACAGACAAAGGAGATAAAATAACGTATACCGGCAAGCTCATCACCAGACGCGGTTATATCCTGCCATATAAATTAGATGATGGCAAGATAGAAGACGTTTTAAAGAAGCCGAAACCAACAGAATAGTTTATTGTGGCCGGAAAGGCTACCTGCGTTTCTCGACGCTTGATGTGGCCACGTAAGCTTCGCAACCTCAAGGTTGTCGTTACCCGCCCGAACGTGCCGTTCGGTACGGGCAGGCACAAATCGCTCAATTTTCTCTATCTGATAAGAAAGTGAGGCGTATTATGTTAAAAGG
>CAXMPV010000145.1:0-5286 GCA_964195175.1 uncultured Thermodesulfobacteriota bacterium
GCTGATGACCCTGGAGACATAACACACTTTCAGGCACTTTGCGCAGCCCTCTCCGCAACCGTTGGTGTTGGCAACATCGCCGGTGTTGCAATCGCATTACATGCCGGCGGCCCGGGAGCTATTTTCTGGATGTGGATAGCAGCGCTCTTCGGCATGGTTACCAAATACGCTGAATGTACTCTTGCGCAGAAGTACCGTGTCATTCACAGTGATGGTACCATAAGTGGCGGACCAATGTATTACATTGAGAAGGGAATGGGAAGTAGGTTTAAATGGCTGGCCATAGTCTTCGCCAGTTGTGGTCTCATCGCCACATTTGGTGGCGGCAACATGGTCCAATCCAATTCAATGACCATCGCATTTACCGATCAATTTGCCACACAAAAATTCTACAACTCTACTCCATTATCTAAGATGAGTAATGGAAAAGAGACCAGCATGGCAAAAGACACAACATTTATTATAAAAGCAAGCAATGGGAAAACCATCGAGGTTGATATCTCCCGTACCAAAACAGTTAGCGACCTGTTAAATGTTATAAATGATCATCCTGAAAATATGTCCCGAATCGTTATGGCAGAAATAGCCATAGATAGAAACAGTATTGAGTTTACCGATTTTACAGAGGGCAAAAATGAGTTTACAATTGCATCTTCAGACGGCGGTAAACTCATTGAAAATCTCGGCTTTGTAAATGATGATGGCAATATCAATAAGTTAAGTAACGGTAAAATTTCTACAATTATTCCTGAAAAACTTTTATTGAAGGCAATTCTTGGAATAGCAATTTCTGCAATCGTTGGCATGGTGATTATTGGCGGAATCAAGAGGATTGGAAAGGTTGCGAGCAGACTTGTACCTGTTATGTCTTCAATATATGTTGCGGGAGCGCTTTTTATAATTCTCTGGAACTATGACAGAATAGTAGATTCATTTTGTCTGATCTTCAAACATGCATTTACACCTACAGCCGCAACCGGCGGCTTTGCCGGAGCTACGGTATTGTACGCAATAACGTGGGGAGTCAGAAGGGCAGCATTCTCCAATGAAGCTGGACTTGGAAGCGCTCCGATTGCTCACGCTGCGGCAAAGACAAAAGAGCCCGTACGTGAAGGACTGGTTGCAATGATGGGGCCGCTAATTGACACCCTGATTATCTGCACCATGACGGCACTGGTAATCATTATTTCAGGAGAGTGGACCGGCAACGCAGACTCATCGGTTTTAACAAAAAATGCCTTCAATGCGGGGATACCATATTTTGGAGGTGTTATTGTCGCAATAGGGTTGATACTGTTTGCCATATCTACCGCCATAAGCTGGTCATATTATGGAGATCGCTGTGCAGAATACTTATTTGGCAGAAGGGCAATCATGCCTTATCGCTGTGTTTATGTAGTCGCTCTTTTTGTGGGCGCAATGGTGCAACTGGAATTTGTTTGGAATTTTTCTGATATCACACTGGGTTTAATGGCAATACCAAACCTCATCGCCATTATTGCATTGAGTAGTGTAGTGATAAGTCTGACTAAAGATTACTTTTCACGGAAACAGATTAGAACTAATTAATGAAGAACGAATATGATGTTGTAATAGCAGGCTCTGGCCCCTCAGGTGCTGCAGCAGCAAAAGGCCTGGTAAATGAAGGACTAAGTGTCCTCGTGCTGGAGAAGAAAAGACTTCCCAGGTACAAGATGTGTTCAGGTATTATCTTCAAAAAATCTCAGGATATTACCGAGAAATATTTTGGAGAGATCCCCAAGTCAGCATACGTTACTCCTGAACACTTAAAGGGAGTTAGATTTTGGTCCGATGATGAAAACTACAAGGATTATCCTTTTAATAAAGATGGTAATGGAGCACCCAACATATGGCGTTCTGAATATGACTACTGGCTTGTCAAGAATTCCGGTGCAGAGATCAAAGATTGTTGCGCTTTAACAGACTTTAACGACACTGATAATTATATCCTCGTGAAGGTTCGCGATAATTCAAATAATGAAGTGATAGACATCAAATGTAAGTACCTGGTAAGCGCTGAGGGCGGTAAGTCTGTGATCAGAGCGAAGCTTGATCCCGAATTTGAAAAGGGGCTGAAATGGTTTACCGCATACCAGAATTACTATGAAGGAAGTTCAAACCTGGATCCTGAATATTATCACGGTTTTCTGGAACCTCAATACGGTGAGGTATACGCATGGTTCAGTGTTAAGGACGGCTTGCAAGTCTTTGGTACCGCGGCAGCAAAAGGAAAGAAGATAAAACCATATCTCTTGAAATACACAGAGTTATTAGAGAAAAAGTTTGGTCTTAGGCGAGGAAAGCTGGTCAGGAAATCTGGGTGTATTGGAAATAACATGTGTCCGGAAGGAAAGTTTTATTTGGGCAATGGCAACGTTCTCCTCGTAGGCGAAGCGGCAGGATTTCTTAACGCTTTTGGTGAGGGAATTTCCTGCGCATTGACTTCCGGTCTGTTTGCTGCTGAAGCGATAAGCGAGGATATTAAATCAAACGGCAACGCGCTTGAACTATATACCGACTTAACAAAACGAGAGCGTAGACAGACAACAGTATCATGGCGATTGGGCGCAAAGCTGGCAGGCAGAGATTTAATGCCGATATAGGAATTAGAAATAAGTAATGGACGCATATCACATAACTATCTTAATCATTTCGTTACTAGTCATACTTGGAGGGCTTGCCGGAATTATATTTCCTATTATTCCGAGTACACCCCTGATATGGGTGGGCGTTTTCATATACGCCGCTTGCGATGGATTTGAGACTATAGGATGGTCTCTTCTCCTGATTCTGGCTATCTTAACTATCGTTTCTCTTGTCCTTGATTATCTTGGCGGTGTTATCGGGGCAAGGAAATATGGAGCAACAAGATGGGGTTTGGTTGGATCCGTAATCGGTGGCATAGTCGGTTTTTTTATGGGAGGAATTGTCGGACTGGTCTTCGGCCCGTTTTTTGGCGCCGTATCATTTGAACTACTCTTTGGTAAAGATTTAAAAGGGGCATTTAAATCAGGCGTGGGAACATTAGTAGGTTTTCTCGGCGGTGTAATAATAAAGCTGGTTATAAGTGTTGTCATAATCGGCATATTTATCATGAAGCTATTTTAGATAAATTCTGCTTTAACGCAGAAGCGCAGAGACCGCTAAGGTTGTTAGGAAGCTTTCTGTAATTTGTTGATTGCCAGGAAAATCACACCGCATAATACTCCAACATAAAAATTAATTATTGAACATATTTTACATCCCGACCGAGTCGGATCTGGAGCTTCCCCAAGGGCCACCTCAGGCGACAATCATTTTAACCCTTTGCGTCCTCCGCGCCTCTGCGTTAGAATAAATACTAAAGGCTTATACAATTTAACTACTAAACCGACAAATAAATTATGATTTTGCATAGAGAATTAGATATAGGAGAGCTTTCTCTCTGTCCTTATCTGCCGGACAGAAAAAAACAGATCAGATACTTTCTTGCAAGCGAGCTGAACGAATCCGACATTTCATTTCTGCTTGCAAAAGGCTGGAGGAAATTCGGAGTATATTTTTTTCAACCTTCCTGTCCTGACTGCAGCGAGTGTATTCCCGTTCGGGTTTTGTGTGACGAATTTAAGCCATCTAAAAGCCAGAGGCGCAATCTGAAAAAGAACAGTAATATTGATGTAGTTTTCGGTCCGCTTAAATACAGTGAGAGGGCCTTTGAGATTTACAAGGACCATTCTAAACAACGTTTCTCACAGAAGTGTAATCTGGAAGAGTTCATTTCCGGATTCTTCTCTCCCTCTGTCCCAAGCCTTCAGTCAGAATACTATCTTGATGGCAAGTTGATTGGCCTGGGCTTCCTGGACAGAGGTGAAGATTGTCTGAGCAGTGTCTACTTTATCTATGACACAAAGTTTTCACATCTGGGGCTGGGAACATTCAGCATTCTAAAGGAGATAGAGCACACACGGACACTTGGATTGAAATACTATTGTCTGGGCTATTACGTTCAAGAGTGTCAGAGCATGGCATATAAGAATAATTTCAGACCAAGAGAACACTACAACTGGATAGAGGATAAATGGGAAGCTATATAGAGAAGTTACATATTCTACTTTCAAGGTATGGCCTTTGAAGCAGAATATACATCTACTGGACTGGGACTTTAAAATCTATAAAAATCAATTCCTGCTTATTTTTATATAACCCCTTCTTTTTCAGGATTTTATACAACCCAACATCAATTTGTCAACCAGTAACAATTATATCCAAAGCTCTTTTTTAAACACATGTACCTGGCCACAGACCGTCTGTTTCATATTCAGTCTCCAGTTAGTGCACATTGCAGGCACCTTCTTTACACTGTTCTCCCGTTGGGAGGACAAGCGGATTGAGGCCTTCGGAACTAGTAACATTTTCAGCATCTGCTTGAGGTATCGGACCAAGTAATTTTTTCAAACCCTTTTCCAGGCTATAAGTGTAGAGGTTGCCGCTCCAGCGCACAATACCTTCATCATCAAGTATGATCGCGTGTGGAATGTACTTAAATTTAAATAGTTTGCCGGATTCATTCTTAAAATCGAGTCCCACTGGATAGGAAATTTTAGCCGTCTCTATAAATTTTTTCACTGCGTCCAGACCAGACCCATGATCATCCAGGCCAAGTGTAAGGTGAACCGTAATCACTTGCAGCCCCTTCGACTGATATGCTTTTTTCATGCGTTTAATTTTTGGAATCGACTGTACGCAAGGGCCACACTCACTCGACCAGAATTCCAGCAACACGGGGGAACCTTTAAGGGTCTCCAAACTGATTGGGAGTGGCTGCTCAGTGTTGATCCACTCTACGTCAGGAAGTGCAGGGGGAGTGCTGCCAGGTGCCAGACCATCTGTAAAACTCCCGATACATCCGGGTTGGCTTATCAGAATCAACCCAAGCATGCATATGGACAATGCTGGTATCTTCATAGCTCTTCTCATTCCTTAGTCAGACTCAAAAAACATCCGGGAGTCAAACAGAATTTTTAATTCTTGTTATTAACCAGATGGTATCTGCCCCAATCCAAAATTACAACCCGAGAAATCTAATTGTTATTCCACAAATAAAAATGGTAGCACCCGCCAGGGCGTGAGTGTACCGATCCAGTCGTCCCATGGGAAGCAGATTTGCCCCCAGAGATAGAAGTATGACGATACTCAGCATCGTAGCAATCGTCACTATACCAAAGACACCTGTTACCAGCACCAGACCAAAAGTACTGCTCTTTGCCGCAGGGTATATCAGTAACG
>CAXMPV010000146.1:0-5263 GCA_964195175.1 uncultured Thermodesulfobacteriota bacterium
AGAACTTAAAATGTGTGGATAAACAGCTACGGAAGTTATTGGAATTTGTGAATTGGTCGGGGTGAAATTGAGTCACGTTACCAAGAAGATTTAGGCTGTTTTGTGTAAGCTGAAGAAGCGACTTTATCTTGTGATTGTACTTTTGCTTTTGCTATTAATCTTTCAACAGTTGGTTTTGTAAGATCTTGTTTAACATTAAGGTCTCCGGGATTTTCTTGTACGAGATTCAGGTAGGTTAATACAAATGCTGCCATTGGATCTATGGGCTGTACAAGGGTTGGTTCAGTCTGTTCAGCAGTCATGAAAAACTTAAACCGGCCTTTTCTCTCTCCGTTTTCATCCGTATATAGCTCTACAATTGTATAACTGCCTTTTACGGCCCTGGACAAAACAGCATCAAATAATTTCAGGAGTGCTTCTTTCCGTGTACTCAGATGTTCGTAGCCTTTTCGATAATTACCTTGTGAATCAAGAGCACCTGCAATTCTAAACCATCCGTGGAATGATATTGTCTTAAAAAACTTTTTTATCTCTCAACCATATATTATAGGCTCTGCTATCTCGTTCTTCACGAGGAAGTATAGCTTTGGCATATTTGCCTTGTAGCTGAACGATTTAATATCCGTGTTGTAGATCAGATACTCAATAAACTCTCTTTCTTTAATAGTATATTCATTGATCTTATGGCCAAGCTGTCCCCACTGTTCTATAACGTCTGATAATTGTTCTCCGGGGATTTCCAACATCTTTACTGTCGTGTATCCGTTTTTTTTACGTTTACGTGTTCTGAGATAATACTACCTGTCTCTGTCTGCCTGTTCTTAATGTTAATTATTGCTGTTTGATATTTAGCGGGTATTGTTTGCGTTGCGGCATAGATTTGCTCAGGGCCTATGTTGATTATAGAGGAAAGAGGGTTTGCCTGACTTATCGTAAAGCCAAGCATAATAACGCTTATGTAAAGAGTACGTTTTATTCTTACCATGTGTACCGATTTCTGTATTAAGTTGTTTTTTCTCAATTAGTCATACTGCATGGTTTATAGGGAATTCCCACTTATTTCACTTATCGGCCCGATTGATAAAAACTTTAGTTTTTTTAAATTATTTTGATATTGATAATACGTAAAAGGCGTGTTGTGAGGATGTTGTGTTTGGTTATTTACATCCGTGAATTGTTGTAAATACTTTAGTTTTTGTAAGTAATGGCAATAACAGTCTGTAACATCCCTGTTAAAGGTCTCTTCAATTTGCTTGTCTGCGATTCCTTTTCAGCGTAACTCTTTCTCCTTTTTTAACCATTTTTGCATTTTATTTCCCTCTTATCGAAACCCTAAAAACCTCATTTATAAATTTTTGGTTTACCTTATTATATATGTGATGTGTTTATAGAACGTATTCAAGTTATTTGGAATTTTAGCAAAACAATTTTTGAAAGTCAATTTCTCGTGTTGTCCGCAGAAAACACATAAAACTTTAAAATTAATGCTTTTAATTTGCAATCTATTTTTACGATTGATATAAATAACCATACTGCTGGCCTGCATCTTTTAAGTGGTTGTTAGAGAAGTGAAAATATCTTTAACTATACTAAATGATGAGGTTTATATACTTTTTTAAATAGAGCCAAGAATGAGTAATATTATTAAAGATGAACAGGTGGAAGATAATACTAAGTTCATAAAAGACAACAGTATCGACTTCAAAAAAATAGATGATCCATATATCCTGGATGCCTATATTCCGGAAAGTTATAATTTGAAGGTTTCTTCTGAGAATAGCCTTCAGTTGACTAAAAGAAATGAATTAAGACATGCTGTCGGAATTGTTGCGACAAGGACATTAAGATATTTCAGTACGAATGGTGAGGAATTTAATATCTTGCGTGCAAGGCGTATGGCGGTCTGGTGGTTCAGGCATATTTATAACAGTTTCAACTGGTGGAAGGCTTATGTGGTAAATGCAGAGGGAGAGCGGAAGGAAATGCCAATGTTGTATATAGGTGAAAGATTCGGCTCTGAAACAGTGAATAAGGATTGCGAGGCAGATATTGTGCTTAGTGCCTTCGAGAATGACCGCAGTATTGTGGATCCGGAATCTAAGGGTGGAGCTGTCGTTGCCGTTGGCTATAGTGAAAGGAAGGGGTTATTTAATTCGCCGGATATGTATTGTGTGAAGGCTATAGTTGGAAATAAATATAAAGGTGCAGGCGTCAATATAACGCATGGAATTACAAAAAATCTAAAGCTCATGGCGGAAAAGGTGCTGAAAGATAAGAATGAGAAGATCACTCCACAGAATATTAATGAAGAAATACAAAAAATGAAGATTGTTGTCCTTGACAGGTTGAGACACAAGAAACTCATAGAAACAATTAATAATTTTGGAGCAAAAGCAGTCCTTGTTAAAGAAGATGACCTTACCCCCACCTTTGCAATAGCGAGGAGTGAAATTGACATGATCATAGGAGTGGGAGGTGTTCCTGAAGCGGTTCTGAGTGGAATAATAGTAGCGCAATTGGGTGGAGAAATGACGTTGAGGGTATTGCCATATGAGGTGGCAACGGAAGAACGTCTTTTGGGGAAGCTAAAGCATTGGGACTCTTTCAAAAAAGAAGAAATTGATATATTGAAGAATTTTAAAATTGTAAGGCCCGGTACAGAAAAAGAGGCAGAAATACCGTGGGATAGGATCTTGACATTAAAGGATTTGGTTAAGGGGAAAGATTTAGTTTTTACTGCAAGTGTTATTAAGAAGACATCGTGGATAAGACTTTCTGATGGGAAAGAGATTCCCGGAGTGAATATTAATCCGGAATCGGGAGATGTTAATGTACACGTTGTTCGTGTTGCAGACAACAAAGTTGAAATTGTTCCCGTTATTTACAAGACTGTGATTGGTAAGTTATTGGAGCAATACAAAGATAATCAAGAAGTAGAATGTGAAGCCAATGTAAGTTTACTCGTTCAATTAGGAAAGGCATATTCGGAGTTCGGTTTATTTGAAGAGGCGAGAGACTGTATCCAAAAAGCCAAAATATGCAATGGAATCAGCGATCGTATGATACAGCGATGTAATTCTGTGTATGAATACATTGCAGGATTAGACTTTCTTACAAAGAAATCGTTGCAGACACCAAAAGAGATAATAGAACATTTTGAAAAGTCAGGCCATTTAGATGAGGACGATAAGGAGAGGCTCAGACCGAGGAGAATGGTTAAACGGTTTTATGAATATCATGGAGACAAGGACTACCAGAACAAACTATTTGAAGACGCTATTGAACACTATAACAAGGCATTAGAATATAGCCCTCACGAACTGAAACTACATCGCAAAGTGAATTCTATCCAGATGAGAGACATGATAGAAGAATATTTTAACCGAATTGATAAGATATATCAGGGTCTCAGCCATAAAACGACAAAGGAGCTGGAAAAATGCAAACTTGGAGTAGCCCTGGAAATTTTTTACGACTACAAAGGAAAACTAAATTTTACCTGTAGAAATCCATGGCTTATTTTCCTGAGAAGAACGGTTTTACATGGAGAAACGCCATCATATAAATTGGCTGTTTTAATCAAACTGCTGAAATTATACAAAATATTGAACCAGGTAAGTGATGAAGAGTTGTCTCTCTTTCTGAATACAGAATTTGGTATCAACAAAGAAGAAATAGGTATTGTTACAAATTATAGGAAAAAGCATGAAAAATTTGACTCTGTCAGCGAACTATATTTTGTTAAAGGGTTGAGCCTGGAAGGTCTGTCAAAATTACTATTTCCACGTGTAAGGATAGAGAGTCAGAACGAGTTGGAAGATTCTGAAATTCCTCTAAGTATCAGTCTTGTTGAAGCGGTTGAACGAAGATACAGAAATATCCTGGAGGAACTTAAGGGTGGTGTCAAGAAGGAGGCGCAGGAACATTCATATGCTGTAGCAGAAGCATATCATTATGTGGGCCTGGCACTTTATGATGTAGGTGATGATGAAGGGGCAAAAACCAACTATGAAAGAGCGGCAACAAAATTCAATGAAATAATAAATAAGTTTACGGGGATAACACCCTTTAACGCACAATGTCGAATAGGCAATCTATACGAAGAGTTAGCGCTGCTATATGAAGATGAAAAGGTGGCTTATTACAATAAGGCAATGGATGCCTATACCTATATTACAGAGGAGCGGAGATCAAATATAATGTTTGGTTACATACGTGACTTGATGGCAATCAGAATATGGCAGACCAAAGAGAGAGTCAACTGTATAAAGAAAGAATTAAACTTGTTTGATCCTTAAAATAATGAATTAACATTAAATTCACATCCCGGTGCCTCCAGATATTCAAGTCCTGTTTATACTTCCTTTTAATCAATACAAAATGTCGATAGAAAGTTTGATCCGTTTAAAAGAAAAAGAGAGTCGTAATGTTATCGGCCTGATGTCCGGCACTTCATATGATGGTATTGATGCATGTCTGGTTAAGATAACCGGGAATGGCTTATCAACGGAAGTCGACATTATTGGGTTCGAGACTTACCCTTATGAAAATGAGATAAGAGAGCTGATATTTAAAGCCTCTTGTAAAGAGACTGGGGCCGTTGACAAAATCTGCCAGCTCAATTTTACACTAGGCAAGTTATTTGCCGATGCTGCCGGGCAGATTGCCGGAAAGATGTCGACTCCTCTTTCTGATATAGACATTATCGGCTCTCATGGACAGACTATTTATCATGTTTCTTCATTGAAAGAGAGTCGTGATAAGGAGGTAAGATCAACACTGCAGATAGGTGAACCTTCAGTAATTGCTCAGGAGACGGGAGTCACCACTGTCGCTGACTTCAGGACAGGGGATATTGCGGCAGGAGGTGAAGGAGCGCCACTGGTACCATATGCTGATCTTATTTTATTCGGAAGAGATGGGGTTGGCAGGGCTATACAAAATATTGGTGGTATCTCCAATGTTACGTTTTTACCTGCTAACGGGGACACTAAAGAGATAATTGCTTTTGATAATGGGCCGGGCAATATGATAATTGATCGATTTGCCGAGATCATAACCGATGGAAAATATAAATATGACAAAGATGGTGTGTTGGCTTCAAAAGGTAAATTGAATCAGGATTTATTAGAACGGTTGTGTACTCATCCCTATTTATCGAAACCTCCACCAAAGTCAACGGGAAGAGAGGATTTTGGTATTCCGTTTTCTGATGATTTATATAAGGAATTAAAACAGGACAACATAGACGTTCATGATGCTA
>CAXMPV010000147.1:0-5157 GCA_964195175.1 uncultured Thermodesulfobacteriota bacterium
CAGGTTATATCACTACTAGGTATGAGAAAGGGAGAAATGGTGAGTATGCGTGAAAACAATGGACGAATTCATTTTGAGTTCAAGCTTCCATCACGCGGACTAGTCGGACTAAGACTGAGACTCCTCAGTTCTACCCAGGGCACAGCCATCATGTATCATAATTTCCATGAATACGAATATTTTAAAGGTGCCATCCCACACAGACCTGTAGGCGTCATAGCATCAATGTCAAATGGTGATGTAATGGCATATGCACTTGACGGTTTACGGGACCGCGGAGTCATGTTTGTCAAACCTGGAGACAAAGTCTATGAAGGCATGGTCGTAGGTGAACACTGTGATCAAAAGGACATAGCCGTTAATGTGTGTCGAGCTAAAAAAGCATCTAACATGAGATCTGCTACAGCAGATAAAGCAATAAAGCTGTCACCTGCAAGAGAACTGACTCTTGAAATGGCATTAGAGTATATTGAAGATGACGAGTTAATTGAAATCACCCCTAAAACCTTTCGTATGAGAAAAAAGTTCTTGAAAGAAACAGATCGTAAGCGAAACAGAACAGCACACAATGTATCAAAATAAAATCTCAGTCTAACATAAAGTTTAGAGGTCGTTTATTATGAACATTGAACAAAAACCAGAAATTATTAAGCCGAACAGATCAGTGTACACTATTTATAAATATGCTAATTTGAACTCGACTAATGCGTTCCTCAAACAGCACTGTTCGTCTTTAACGGATTATTCAGTAGTCTGGGCTGATGAGCAGACAGAAGGAAGAGGACGTTTTGCCAGAATATGGGATTCACAGCCTGGCTTGGACCTGACATTTTCTATCCTGCTGCCATTAACTTCGCTGGAGCAACAGCGGAGACAGAATATCACGCAGATTGCAGCGTTGTCTATTGCCCAGGCACTCGAAGGCTATGGTTTAAAACCATCTGTAAAATGGCCAAATGATGTTTTGATTCATGGTAAGAAAATATCCGGAATACTATGCGAAATAACAGAAACAGATAAGAGAGTGTGCGGAGTATTGGGGATAGGCATTAATGTAAACAACACTGAGAAATTTCTTGCGAGCCTTGATATCCCGGCCACTTCACTCCGCTGCGAGCTGCACCACAAGGTTGTACGCCAGGATCTTTTGAAAAAACTTCTTGAAATTATAATTAATTGTTTTAATGTATTATGCCACTCTGGATTTACGCAGAACCGGCAGGAAATAATGAAAAGATTGGCGTTTATAAATGAACAAATTGTTTTTACAGATGTGAAACAAGATTCGTATTCCGGAAAGATAATCGACCTGAACGATGATGGCACACTGCTTTTTGAATGTGAAAAGCGTGGCATTATCAGCTTAAATTCAGGCGAAATAGCGTTTCATAATTCTTACACTATGAGGAAATTCTTATGATAGGTAATGCAATTATGCTGATGTTTATTGGCATGGGAATTGTTTTTATTTTCCTTGTCCTTTTAAACGTAGCTATATTATTACTCGAGCGCCTTACCAGGGAACACACGCTCAAGGAAGAGACTGCTCTTGCCGAAGCAGAGATTGCTCGCAAGAGAAAAAAGACTAAAAAAAGTAGAACATCCAGTGACAGTAGCGTACAGACGGCAGTTATTTCTGCAGCTGTTCATGCTTACAGAAATGCTTAAATGAAAAGAAGTATTACTGTCCTGGAATTACAATATTTTTAAAATCAATTATCCAGTTGTTGGAAATATATACAATTTATCGAAAGGGTGGCTATTGTGAAAAAAGTTAGATTCATGGACACTTCATTCAGGGATGGATTCCAGTCTGTTTACGGTGCACGTGTACTCACTCAGGACTTTATGCCTGCAGTAGAGGCCTCTGTTGAAGCAGGAATTTTACACATGGAAGCTGGAGGTGGTGCACGATTCCAATCTCTCTTCTTTTACTGTAACGAATCTGCGTTTCATATGATGGACACTTTCAGAAAGTTTGCCGGTCCCGATGCAGATCTACAGACCCTTGCCAGGGGTATTAATGTAGTTGCTCTGACCCAGTCACCTAAAGATATAATAAATCTTCATGCCGTCCTTTTTAAGAAGCACGGTATGACTACTATCCGTAACTTTGATGCTCTCAATGACATACAAAATCTCGAATATTCCGGTAAGTGTATAACGGACGCAGGCCTTCACCATCAAGTTTGTATAACTCTTATGGATCTACCCGAAGAGTGCGAAGAAGCACACACATCTGCATTTTACCTTCAGCGCCTGCAAAGTATTCTGGATTCAGGACTTCCTTTTGATTCAGTTTGTTTTAAAGATGCAAGCGGCACTGCCAACCCACAAAAAGTGTATGAAACATTTAAGGGTGCCAGAGAACTCCTTGGAGATGACGCATTGATATGGTTCCACACCCATGATACTGCTGGTGTAAGTGTAGCATGCAATCTGGCGGCAATAGAAGGTGCTGCTACAAAAGATAATAACCTTGGCATTGACCTTGCTAAGAGCCCTGTATGCGGCGGAACATGCCAACCAGACATTATTTCCATGTGGCATGCTCTTAAGGGCAAGGAGTGGACGATTGATGTAGACATCATGAAAATAGTTGAGGCAGAAAAGGTTTTCGAAGAGTGTATGAAGGATTATTTTATTCCAATTGAGGCAAAACAGGTATCTCCTATCATCCCTCTTTCTCCGATGCCTGGTGGCGCATTGACAGCAAACACTATGATGATGCGTGACACCGGAACACTTCATCTTTATCCACAGGTAATAAGAGAGATGACGGAAGTAGTTAAAAAAGGTGGTTTTGCTACCTCAGTTACTCCGGTATCTCAGTTCTACTTTCAGCAGGCATATGCTAATGTAACACAGGGTAAGTGGAAAAAGATTACAGATGGTTATGGGAATATGGTACTTGGATATTTCGGACGCACCCCAGCCAAACCTGATCCTGAGATTATTAAACTTGCGGAGAAACAGTTAGGTAAAAAGCCTTTTGACGGCCATCCACTCGATATCCTTGAACCTGGAATCCCACAGGCCACAAAAACACTTAAGGATAACGATCTAGAGGTAACTGACGAGAACATTTTTATTGCATACGCGTGCGGTGAAAAGGGTATTAGTTTCTTGAAGGGAAACATGAAGGAGAATATCAGAAAGATTACAACTGAAGCGGAGGCAGAAGTTCAGGCCACTGCATCTGCTCAAACCAAAGGAGCAAAGGGACCTGGGAATTACACCGTTACAGTTGATGGGAAACCATTCAATGTTACTGTCGCAGAGAGCACCGGTGCTGTCCAGGCAATTTCACCAGCCTCACCTGTTGTCGCTATTAAAGGTGAACCAATTGTAGCCAGTATGCCAGGCGCTGTTACGCGTATCGAAGTAGGTGCGGGAGACACAGTAAAAGCTGGAGAGGATATCCTTGTCCTTGAGGCCATGAAAATGGAATCTCCGGTTAAGGCACCAAAAGATTGCAAGATTATTGCAATAGAAGTAGCAGTAGGTGACAATGTAAAAAACGGTGACACACTTGTTATGGTTGAATAAATGTTCGCATAGTACAGGTCATAAATCAAAAGAAATCCTAAGACCATTGAACATATAAATATTGTTTATAATTATTAATTCATTAACAAAAAATCTATGATTAGCTTATCTAAACGAATAATCTTTTTTGCATTTCTTACATTCTTTTTGTTTGCATTCACATTAAATGCGCAGGAATATTCTACTACATCCCGAAATACGGTGACAGTGACAATCCCATCAGATGCAACACTTCTGAAAGTGTCAATTAAAAATGGTGCGGAGCTTAAGATAGGTGACAAAGTCAGGGAAGGTGATTTTATTGCTCTTATTGTAGATAAACAACACAATAAGATCACGGTCACTTCCGGGGTTTCCGGCGAAATTACCTATATCAACAGAGACGTGTATAAGAAGTTTACTTCTATACCCGCTGGAACGGCTCTCCTCAAAATTAAAAAACAAAATATTGTAGCTCATTCAACAGAAGCTGAAGAAGGTGAGGACAAATTATCATTTTCAATCGTTTTTAGAAATTTGTTACGAAGCACCGGGTTATATGCGCTGATTTATGACAATGCTGCTAATTGGACTGAGGGCGTGGGTAAGTTGTTCATGATCAGTATAGGATTGCTTCTGATTTATCTTGGGATTTCCAAAGGTTTTGAACCTCTACTCTTAATCCCTATTGGCATGGGTGCCGTGCTGTCTAATATCCCTCTTGCATTTATCAATGATGATGGCGGTATAATCAGATATATATATGATGGTGGTATAAAGACAGGCATTTTCCCACTAATAATATTCATGGGTGTCGGTGCCATGACTGACTTTGGACCACTACTTGCAAATCCACGTACAACTTTACTAGGTGCGGCAGCTCAGTTCGGTATCTTTTCAACCCTGATCGGAGCCATACTCCTGACTAAGTTTATTCCGGGAATTGACTTCTCTCTTAAGGATGCTTCGTCTATTGCTATAATCGGAGGTGCAGACGGACCGACATCTATCTTTCTTGCCTCTAAACTTAGTCCGAGGATGCTTGGGTCAATAGCTGTTGCTGCGTATTCTTATATGGCGCTTGTCCCGATAATTCAACCACCTATCATGAAGCTGTTAACTACAAAGGATGAGCGTAAGATCAAGATGTCGCAACTACGTTATGTATCTCAACGGGAAAAGATAATCTTTCCGATTGTTGTTATCATTCTCTGCGCCTTGTTGATTCCATCTGCGGCTCCACTTATCGGATTCCTTATGTTTGGAAATCTTATGCGTGAATCACTTGTTGTCAAGCGCTTGAGTGATACCACTCAGAACGCACTAATTAATATTGTTACTATTTTTCTGGGACTTGGCGTGGGAAGTAAATTGTCTGCTGACAAGTTTCTCAATCTTGAGACCCTGGGTATTATTGTACTCGGCCTGTTTGCATTCTCGCTTGGAACAGCTTCCGGTGTGATCATGGCAAAAATCATGAATATGTTCTCATCCAACAAAATAAATCCGCTGATTGGGTCTGCAGGTGTTTCGGCTGTTCCAATGGCAGCCAGGGTTTCTAACAAAGTAGGATTGGATGAAGATCCTCATAATTTCCTTCTTATGCACGCAATGGGTCCAAACGTGGCA
>CAXMPV010000148.1:0-5146 GCA_964195175.1 uncultured Thermodesulfobacteriota bacterium
CTTCGTGGTCTTGTATGTAGCTAAGGATATGTTCTTTCACTTTTCTTGTGTGTAGAATTGCGGACTGTCAGAGTCTGTCCGTTCTATTGTAAACTGAATGTGTAGTATATTGGTGCCAATGGTAGTAGTATTTGACTTGTGAGGAGTGATCATCAAATATTACAAAGCAATAAGTGTGGAATACCGCGAAGAATATATTAATTTAGATATGCTATACCTGAATCTCAGCTTTATCCGGGGTCTTTGGTGTATTGTTGTTTACTTTTTCTTTCATTAATTTTCCTACCTTAAAGACAACAACATTTTTGGCAGGTACGAAGGCTTCCTCTCCAGTACGAGGATTTCTTGCTTTTCTTCCTGCTCTCTTTTTAACTTCAAAGACACCGAAATCTCTCAATTCTATTCGATTGCCTTGTGATAACTCATGAACTATCCTATCAAGAAACATTTGAATCGTTTCTTTAACTAATAGTTGTGAGTTGTCTGTTTTTCGTACTATTTTCTCACATAAATCTCTCTTTGTCGTGGTTTGCATCTCTTTTACCCCTTTCTCTCGCAAAAGCCAATTGCAATTCTCATTGAAAGCTTTTGGGACATGCTATCAAGTCTAAATACTTATGTCAATAGGATTTTACGACTTTTATTGAAGTATATTTTTTTTAAAAATATCTTTTGTTTGACAAATATTTATCATTCTATAGAATAGGAATCTTATAAATCTCCAGGATTTGTACAGAAATTAACTAATTGGCATCTGACCTGCTGAGTCGGATGGCATTATTTCGAATTAAAGATGAAAACTTGCCATAGCGGTTGTAGAAAAACTGTTATACAACAAAGGACAAAATCATGAAAATAAGAATCAGAAAAAGCTCTCTTAAGCGAGTAAGAATGTGTGGTTTTCGAAAAAGAATGAGTACCAAAGGCGGAAGAGCAATACTTAACAGAAGAAGAGCAAAGGGAAGAAAATTTAATACGTAGAGTACCTATTCAGGTTAATATTTTCGCTGTTTTGCTGCTTTCCCTGATAAAGATAGTCTTAACGTATTCAACGCCGCATTTGCTGCACGTTTTTTAATATCCACCCTGGATCCGAAAAAGCGATACTCTTTAAACTCCAAATCATCGTTTATTGCAGTTGCAACATAAACCAGTCCCACAGGCTTTCCTTTGTCAGCACCATCCTCAACACCCGAAGGTCCGGCTATTCCGGTAACCGCTAATCCGATATCTGCCTGTATGCGTTCTCTTACACCAGAAGCCATTGCTTTTGCAACCTCTGCACTTATCACACCAACTTCATTAATAAGCTCTTCTGAGACGTTGAGCAGGCTCTCCTTACTCTTATTACTATAAGAGACTATTCCACCTGAAAAGAAGGCTGAACTGCCTTGAACGTTTGTCAACAAGTTTGATACTAACCCTCCGGTACAAGACTCTGCAACGGCTAATGTTAAAGAATTCTCTTTGAAAATATCAGAGACAGTATCTTCCAAGGCTTCTTCACGCTTGCTGAAAATAAATTCTCCCAATTCTCTATGGATCTCTTCTTCAATATTATCAAGTATTGAGTCTGCTTTGATCTTATCCGTATTGCATAATGTAGTGCGAATGGAGACGATGCCGTTGTTAACAAGTGTGCTGTAAGATAAAGATTTATCAGGTTTGATTATTCGTTGGATTTTCTCATCAAGCAATGATTCAGACATGCCAAATGTATTGACGACTCTTGTATATCGTCTCTTAGTCTCTCCCGACTCCCTGACGATGTATGGGATTACCCAGTCCTCAAACATCTGTTTCATTTCAGAATGTACACCAGGCAAGCAAATAATGTTAGTCCGGGAGAAGTTTACAAGAAAGCCTTGAGCCGTTCCTGTCGCGTTGTGGATAACAGTACTGCCTTCCGGGATCTCTGTTTGCTTTAGACAATTAACATACTTCTGAACATGGATATTTCCTACTAAGCTTTTAACATGATCTATTGATTTTTTGTCTGATACTAATGTGAGATTACAGAAATCGGCAACAGTTTCCCTTGTGATATCATCCTGAGTCGGCCCCAATCCACCGGTTATTATAATTAAGTCGGCCCTCTCTGATCCGGCTTTAAGAGAAAATTTCAGATCATCAGAATCGTCACTTGTAATAGTATGAGTTACTACATCAATGCCAAGTTCTGTTAGATTCGCAGCAACTAATGGTGCATTCAAATCTCTGATATGCCCACATACAAGCTCTGAGCCAACCGATATTAATTCTATTTTCATGATAGTTCAATTTGTTAATGGGATTTCCAGTTACATACAGAGTACTTTTGCCATACTCTGTCTCACTTCACTTCTTGATGGATGGTGGAGAAACTTCGGCTTCTGAAAATGTTGCCATTTGCGTAAGGATTTTGACACCGGCTTCAACCATGCTCATTGCTAATACCGCTCCAGTGCCTTCTCCAAGTCTTAGATTCAGATCGAGAATTGCTTTCTTTTGTAATTTTTCCAATGCAATCTTATGGCCGTTTTCTGTAGATGCATGAGATGATATGAGGTATTCATTGACCTTCGGCTCTATCGCACACGCTATTAATGCCGCCGCAGTAGAGATGAAACCGTCTACTAAAACCGGTGTCCTGCTGCTTGCTGCTGCGAGGCACAGTCCGGCAATACCGCCTATTTCAAATCCGCCTACTTTTGAAAGGACGTCTATTGGATCAGAAGGGTCAGGCTTATTAACGTCTAAAGCCGCTCTTATAACTTCGACTTTTTTCTCTACGCCATCATCGTTTAAACCGGTTCCTCTTCCAGTTACATTGCTTAAGTCGGCTCCTGTTAAACATGCAATTATTGCACTACTTGGAGTAGTATTAGCTATACCCATGTCGCCGGTAGCAACAATATCTATGCCGTTAGGGAGTTCCTCGTTAAAAGCTTCTATACCAATTTCCAGTGATTTTATTGCCTGCTCTCTGGACATTGCAGGTCCACGTGCAATATTATCAGTCCCGTATCCTACTTTTTTTATCTTCAAACCATCAAAAGGTTCAAAGTCAGTTTTTACACCACAATCAACGACAACTACCCTTGCGCCTACGTGTCTTGCCAAAACACTTATAGTTGCTCCACCATCAAGAAAGTTCTTTACCATCTGCCTGGTTACTTCCTGTGAAAAAACACTTACGCCTTCACTGGAGACACCATGATCTCCCGCCATTGTAAAGACAACTTTGTCTCTTATTGTTGCATCAGATGACCCTTTTATCGAGGCGTAAATAGTTGCAAATTCTTCCAGTCTCCCAAGACTTCCAGTGGGTATGGCCAGCTTGCTAAATCTCTCTCTAATCTTTCCATCGGAATCTATCGTGATTTTCTCAATGTTTTCTATAGTTTTACTTAAAAGTTTCATAGTTGATATTTAAAATATGAGGTAGTATGGGAAATATTGTTGAGGGGTGCCGTGATAATTAGTTTGTAAACTACCAGCTGTGACTAATCAACATAACCATACTCTCAACATTGAGAACAATCTGTCAATGTCAAATGGCTTGGCCAGGTAGTCATTGGCTCCGGCTTCAATACATTTAGAACGATCGCCCTTCATTGCCTTTGCAGTCAGTGCGATAATAGGGAGTTTTTTAAATCTGTCCTGTTTTCTGATTGCTCCCATGGCAGTGTATCCGTCCATTACAGGCATCATGATGTCCATGAGCACCAGGTGAATATCCGGATTATTGTTTAAACATGTTAGTCCTTCTTTGCCATTTTTTCCGATTACTATTTCTATGCCTTTGTCTTCAAGGACCTTCTTGATCGAGAAGACATTTCTCATGTCATCGTCTACTACCAGTATCTTTTTACCGGACAGAATCGCTTCTTTGTCATGAATCATCCGAAGTAATTTTCGTTGCGTTTCAGGAAGGTTTGCTTCGACACGGTGTAGAAACAGTGTGGTCTCGTCTAAGAGTTTCCGAGGGGAATCTTCTCCCTTGATAATAGTTGTTGCAGCATATTCGTCTATTATTCTTTTTTCTTCATTAGCAAGGTCCCTGCCAGTGTAAACAATAACAGGCAGTTGAAAAATATCTTCATTTTTTCTGATTTTGCTGAGTAGCTCTATGCCTGACATATCCGGAAGGCTTATGTCTAAAACCATGCAGTCATACTTTCCGGTTAATACCTGGTCATAGGCTTCCTTGGCAGTTGGAACAGTCGTGGTATTGACATCACCACTGCCTATAATACTAGATATCGCTTCTGCCTGTTTCGGATTGTCTTCTACGACAAGAAGGTCTTTTACGGATTTTGAAATAATTTTATTAAATTTTTCAAATACCTGGTCAATTACTTCAGGGCTTACTGGCTTGGTCACGTAATCTATCGCTCCCATTTTTAAGGCATCAAATTTATTGTCAGATGCTGATATGAAATGGACAGGGATATGACGGGATTCCGGGTTAGCCTTCAGTCTCGACATAACAGTCCATCCATTGATACCGGGAAGATTCAAATCCAGAATTATGCCGCTCGGTTTGTAGTAATCTGCAAATTGAAGACCTGTTTCTCCATCTCCTGCAACCAGACATTTAAAGCCATGTTCACGCGTTAAGTCTCTTAGGATTTTTAAAAATACTGGATCGTCTTCGATAATGAGTATAGATTTATCTTCTTTAGAAATTGTTTTTCTGTCATCTTTGATGTTCTCTTCTATCTCTGTCCGGTTGTTATGTTTTTGCAATTCATTGCTGATTTCTGTTACTGATTCTGTTTCAACAGTTGGTGGTACTGGACGTTTTTCTGCTGTTGTGGCACCAGATTCAACTGTTTCCGGAAGATAGAGTGAAAAGGTGCTTCCTTTACCATGCGTACTTGTCATATGGATTTTGCCTTTAAGCAATCCGGAAAGTTCTTTTGAAATGGAAAGTCCAAGCCCTGTACCCCCATACTTTCTGCTTGTAGAACCATCAGCTTGTTTAAATGCCTCAAAAATCACTTGTTGTTTCTCTTCCGGAATACCTATTCCCGTATCAATAACTGAAAAAAGAACAGTCTTAGCTTGATCTAATTTGCTCTTTGATAAGTCACTCGCACTGCCTGGTAATTGATTTGGACGGCATATTTTCAAGGAGACACTTCCTTTGGAGGTAAATTTG
>CAXMPV010000149.1:0-5141 GCA_964195175.1 uncultured Thermodesulfobacteriota bacterium
CTGAAGGAAAAGTGTATGAAGATTCAATTACCAATTGGCCAGAGGAAGAGAGGCCGAGAGAGAGGTTGTTGAAATCAGGCGCGCATACCTTAACAAATGCCGAGTTGCTTGCAATATTATTACGCGTCGGGGTTAAAGGGAAAAGCGCTGTTGATTTAGCCCGGCAGATAATCAGAGAAGCGAAGGGTCTGAGGGGCTTGGACAAGCTGGATGCAAAAGATCTGTACAGTATTAAGGGCTTGAGTCATGCGAAAATTGCGCAAATAAAAGCATCTGTAGAGTTGGGGAAAAGGATACTTGAGGAAGAGAGGAAGATAGAAGGTATCGCCTCGTCATCCAGGAAAGCATACGATCTGCTTTACCCAAGGATGAGGGACCTGAAAAAAGAAGTTTTCAAGGTAATATTCCTTAACAGCCAGAACCAGGTCATAGATATCGTTACCGCTCATGAGGGTACGGTAACGATGAGCAATGTGTATGTAAGAGAGATTATCAATCTGGCAAATAAGTTTGGCGCTGCAGCCATGATCTTCGCGCACAACCATCCTTCCGGCGAACCAAAGCCAAGTAACGAAGACGAAGGAATCACTGAAGAACTTGTCTTTGCCGGTAGGATTATGAAGATAAAGGTGCTAGATCATATTATAATAGGTGAGGGAAAATATTTCAGCTTTGCAGATGAAGGCTTGATAAAACGCTATAATACAAACTATGACATGAAGAAATGAAGTAATGGTACAAGGGGGAATTATGAAACATCTACAATTAGATATATACACTAATATATAAGAGAGAGGGGGGGGATTATGAAAAAAGCTGCCTGTTTGTTGTTGGTTTTTCTTTTGCTTTCTCAAGCTGCAGTTGCGGATGTTGAACCTGAAGCCGAGAAATTACTGAGAAGATCAGTGGATAAAATATTTACGGTACTGTCTGATAAAGAGTTGTCAATAGATCAGAAGAGAAGCAAAGTTATTGAGATTACTACTCCAGTCTTTAGTTTTTCTTTAATGGCTAAATTATCTTTAGGGAAAGCACATTGGTCCCAATTAAACGCCAGGCAGAGGGCCGAGTTTATAGACCTCTTTACCGGGCTGTTTGAAAATTTCTATATCGATAAATTGGACTTTTTCAGCAATGAAACAGTTGTCTTTCAGCCCGCTACAATTGTGAAAAAAAATAAAGTCCGGATACAAACAGCTTTAATATCCAAAGGGACGGAGTATTCAATGCTATACAAGATGTTCAGAACAGGACATGGTTGGAAGATTTATGATTTTGAAATTGAAGGTGTCAGTATTCTGCGATCATACCGTTCTCAGTACCATTATATTCTTAAAAAAGGTGGTATTGCAGGTTTGCTGGCAAAAATGAGAGAGATAATAGAAAATAAAAAACAGTGAGAAATTATCATTAATTACTTCGGCACTAAAGAATAAAAAGGAACATAAATAAATTTTGACATGAAGAAATGGAATTTGATTGGACACGGACCTGCCAGAACAAGTCTTTCGGGCTGGTAAACAGAGATTAAAAGGATTTATGGCAGTAAGGTAAAGTTTCTTATCTGTGTGTATCTGCGTCCCATTATTTCAACTTATACACCAACCGCATGGTATCCTGCGTCAACGTGAAGGATTTCTCCGGTAATTCCACTTGCTAAATCACTGCATAAAAACGTGGCGGTATCACCCACTTCAGCCGTAGTTATGTTTCGTTTTAAAGGCGCTTTGTCTTTCATGCCTTCATACATAATCGCAAAATCTTTTAAGCCTCTGGCGGCCAGGGTTCGCATTGGACCGGCAGAGATTGCATTGGCACGAATATTCTTTGGGCCTAAATCAACTGCTAAATATCGAATGCTTGATTCAAGTGCTGATTTGGCAACTCCCATTACATTGTAATTTTTAACAGCTTTTTCTCCACCGATATATGAAAGTGCTATTACGGCTCCACCACGTACTTCCATCAGTGGTAATGCGCTCCTGCATAATGCAATTAAAGAGTAGCAGCTTATGTCCAGGGCAAGCTTAAACCCATCGCGTGATGTATTGATAAAACCATTAGAGAGATCCTCTTCTTTTGCGAATGCTGGAGTATGCACCAATCCGTCCAGGGTATCAACTTTGCTGCCTAATCGTTCAAAAAGTTTATCTATATCGTCATCGGAAGTGACGTCGCACTCTCCTAAATCTATTCCGTCTAAAGGTTCGAAAAGCTTCCTGACTTCATTGCCGAACCTTTCAGTTTGATAGGTATATGCAATCTTTGCACCCTGTTTCGCAAGAGATTGCGCTATTGCCCAACCGGTGCTGCGTTTACCTGAAATATTGGCAATGAGTATAGTTTTATCTTGAAGTAACATTTTTAAGACTCCTTCTTTAGTATATGTAAATCTATGTTAGTAATAGGTTTTTATTTATTCGTGTCTAACGTCTTTCTGTCGAGCAAGTTAAGTATGTTAATTGGAATAGTAGATAAAATCAACAAATATTTCTATTCATATTCCTTAAACAATCTATTCAGGTGGGATTCTTTATCTGATTGCTGTACTAAAATCTCTTTGATTTTGTCTAAGAAGATGTAGCTTTCATCGATCTTATCCCTCAGTATTAATTTAATGATCAGGATCGTAGTCATTTTCTCTATATCTTTGTCGGCATGATGTAAACCGAGCTGTTTGAACATCTTTGCCATCATGAGTTTCTGATAGATTAAGTCAAGAGATGGTGTAAGGGTTCCGGTGAAATCATCAAACAGGACATTCTCTTTTTTCAATCCTATAGTATTGGCCGCTGAGTCTATTACGGTCACGGTCATCGGGGCCGGGCCGCATAGATAAAATGTTGTTTTAGGGTCGTCATGTTTAAGGTAGTTAGTTAACAATGGACCTATAAAGCCAACCTGACCAAGCCATTTCTCTCCACTCTTATCAATGTAACCTTGTTTTATGATATCACGTTGGTGTTCTTCTGATGAACTGTTGAAACATTCCTTATCAATATCGTCTAATTCAGACGGGTTATCACCCCTGAACGCGCCTGACATTACCGGTATGAATTTAAAGTTATGATGTATTTTTTGCCAGTGGAGCCATTTAGATATATAAAGCATTGGAATGTCCTGAAATCTTCTTTCACCTAAGAAGAAGTATACTTTTTCTTTACGTCCTTCTGCGAACCATTGGTCGAGGAGTGCTAATATTGGCGCGAGTCCTGCTCCGCCTGCCACGAAAACAGCTTTATGCTTCTCTTCTTTCAGACAAAAATTGCCATAAGGACCGGTAAACTTTACCTTCTCACCTGCCCATAAGTTCCAGATTGATTTCTCCTGTAGGTACTCTTGTGTACAGTTTGGGCCCAGGCAGGGTACTCCACCATTTTCAATCTGTACACGTGGATTTATTGGAGCTGTCCTTGTAATTAACTTGATGACATCGCGTCTTATCGTAGCAATTGAATAAGCACGATAGAGGTCGATACCAGGGGTAAAGGGAATATAATCCTTCCCTCTTTCATTGCAAAAACAGTTTATCTGCTCACCGTATTTTTTGTAATGCAGCTCTACATAATCTTCCGGCAGACCTATTTGGATATACTGCCCGGGTTTGAAATTGAACTTCTTAAGAGGCCTCAAACTTATTTCGCTCTTGTCGGATGTCAATTGGGTCTTTTTAATCAAACGGGCTGAGTATTTTTTTACCTGTAACGTAGACTTTGGCAGAAAGATGTCAATATCCTTGTCTACTCTTACCTGGCATGATAGCCTGGTATACCCGTCACCTATTCCTTTCTCAAGGAATTTCCTTGTATCTGCTCTTGACTTACGATCGAAAAGAGGAGTTTCTGTTGGTGAATATGGTCCCATGTTGGTATATAACTTTATCTTGCATTGGCCGCATGTAGCGTTTCCACCGCAACCTGACGGGATATGATACCCTTTATTTTGAAGTGTATTAAGTAATTTATCTCCACCCTCTATGGTGAGCTTTTTTTCGAAGTTGTCATCACTATGTATGCCAAGCTTCAGCTTCTTGCCTTTGCCAAAGAACTGATAGGTAAGTTCGCTGAGACCGGCCATAGCCAACATAATCATGATGATAACAGCGATACTCAGTATTATAGACGTAGTCATTTGCTAAGAATTCCCAATTAAGCTGAACAGTAAATTTCCATTTTATTTTTTGTGAATCAAATTTTTAGATTATACCAGGCAACTCAAGCCTTAAGGTATGAGTTACATTTCGTAATTTTCATTCTGATGCATCAATTTTAATTGTATGTAACTCATGGCTTTAGCCTTGAGGACACAAAATCCATGCTGTCGACTGAAGCACTTCCAAGGCGTTAAGTCAAAAATTATCAGAAAATCACTATTGCACCGATGCCTGTAAAGATTGCAGCCATTATCCCGAGAAGCAGAATAGCAACGGAGTCCTCATCCCACGTGTTAAAGGGTACAAATAGTCTGTGACGCCTCAATAGAGAAAGCCATACGCATACCATTAACCAGTGGAGGCCGAAACCGAATGCTGTTACGGTTGTGGCCATAAAAGACAAACCGGAAGGTATGGTAAACGTGGAACTGGCGAGAACGATGCAGTTGACGGTAATCAGCTCCAGGAATTGTCCCATCTGTTGATATGTATCCATTGCGAAACGTCTAAGGAGGACGCCCAGGATTTGTACAAAAGTTGCAATGGTAACAATAAAGACCGTTAGGTAAAATATTTTCTCCAGTCTTATCGGAACCGGAGAAATTGAAGAGAGATAGTCGCTGGCACCAATCAAAACTTTATTGTAAACTAACCAGTTAAGGCTGGTGGACAGGGTCACTACGATAACGACAGCCACACCCATCTTCCACGCAGCGTCAATCTGCCTTGACTTGTTAAGCAGCGGGCATATTCCCAGGAGTTTGCTGAGAACAATGCCGTCAAAGAAAAGCGCACTCAGGAATATCGGCAGAAGAATTTGAAATTGGCTGTTCAGTGAAGTAACCGCTTTTATATTTGTTACAAGACTTGCAACGAGGATTACTCCTAATGCAATGATTATTATGAGTGTCCTGGATATTTTGAATGGAGGACGCTCTTTTTTTGCCGGAGTCTCAACTTCTTCTATTTCCTCTTTTTTCTGTAGTAC
>CAXMPV010000150.1:0-347 GCA_964195175.1 uncultured Thermodesulfobacteriota bacterium
TTACTTTTTTGTTTTTTCCTAATTTTGTTAGTGTGATGATATGTTAGTTTGAAAGAATAGTCGCAAACACCACTCTTTTCTTTCTTGATCGCAACTGCAGCACCACTCTCTTTTCCATATCAGACGATTCTGACTATTGGCTGCGTATCTCCGCTTTCGTGTTAGTCCTCTTTCTAATGTTTCTCTTTATCTGTTCCAGCGACCTACCTGAGAGAACCTGCCTCATCGCCCAGAAACGAGGACTCTGGAATTTATTGGATTGCGCTTTTTCTACTAACGATTGAAACAGCCTGGTCTTTTCATCCTTCTTTTTCTCATCAAGTGTATTTAAATACGCAGTTAATTTT
>CAXMPV010000150.1:357-5126 GCA_964195175.1 uncultured Thermodesulfobacteriota bacterium
AGGGAATTCTTCCATTATTACTTACTCTTCTTTCCATGATTTTTCAGGGCAAAGGCTTTTACGTCATCACCAGACATGCCTTCATTCTCTACATAGAAGCTATCTTGAAACATCCACCATATCTTACGCTTCTCTTGATTAGTCATTATTTTTACAGGATCAATACTTTGTAGTTGCAGCAGAGAGCTATATTTGGATTTTGACAGTTTTGTCTTGCTTATTACCTTGTTGATACTGAACTGATATTTAGTAGAGAAGGCCCCGCTCTCTACAAATTCACCCTTCTTCTCTTTTCTTATCATGACTGTACGATTGTAAAAATAATGGTCAAAATAGCAACGGAAAACAGAAAAGTTACCAGTCGATTGGAAAGTAGTCCTTTAGGAATTTCCCAACCCAATGCTTTCCTGTAAGAATACCATCAAAGAAAGGATCACAAACTCTTGCCGCTCCATCCACTATATCCAGTGGTGGTTGGAAATCGTGCACGTCCTGTTTGAATTGAGAAAGCGCTATAGGGTCTTCATCTGTCACCCAACCTGTATCCACCGCATTCATAAAAATACCATACTTCGCAAAATCACCTGCCGAGGTGTGGGTCAGCATATTCAAGGCAGCCTTCGCCATATTCGTATGGGGATGACGATCTGACTTTTTAAATCGGTAAAACTTGCCTTCCACCGCTGTTACGTTTACAATGTGTTTCTGCTCGGTATTATCACGCTTCATCAAGTTCGCCAGGCGATTGCACAATACAAACGGAGCAACCGCATTTACCAATTGTACCTCCAGCATTTCCGGGGTTTCGATATCACCAAGCTTCAAACGCCAGCTATTTGTTTTTCGCAGATCAACCTGCTGAAGGTCCACATCAAGTTTACCTTTTGGAAATAGCTCTGAGGCAGCTACAGAGTTGTCAAAATTATAGGGAATCTGAGAGAGCTTTGCGGATGCACGCAATCCAATACCTGGGCCTTGTCCATGCCATGCAACCGGAAGAAGAGCATCTTGCCCAGATCCGTCCTGGCAAAGTGCTGTCAGTTGGCTTTTGCAAGCTTCATGGTTGTCCAGAAGGGTCCGGACATCTTCCGACAAACGGTGTATCGGTTTTGATTCATTTTCAATTAAGTGCGCGTAAAACCCCGGAGGACGTCTAACCGTCTGAGCCGCATTATTGATCAGTATATCAAGGCGGTCATAACTTTGCTCGATGTAGCTGGCAAATATCTCCACACTTGGTGTATGGCGCAGATCAAGTCCGTGAACATGCAGGCGCTCTTTCCAATTATCAAAATCATCTTCTTTTGTAAATCGCTCTGCCGAATCAACCGGAAAACGAGTAGTAGCAATTACCGTGGCACCAGCACGAAGCATCATCAATGTTGCATGGTAACCAATCTTGAGCCGTGAACCGGTAATCAAGGCGACTTTTCCGTGAAGCGATGCTGTTTGAAATCGTTTTCTATAATTCAAGTCACCACACGGCTTGCACATAGAATCATAAAAATGATGGAGCGTTGTAAACTCAGCCTTACAGACATAACAGTTGCGTTCTGAACTGAGTTCGTCCTGATTAAGCTCCGATTCAATCCTGTTCATCGGCAACTCTTTTGGAGCGCTGAATACATCTTTTAGCCTGGCATCTCGAATACCAGTATTACGCCGGGCAATTCTGTCCGCTTTTTTTAAACCCTGGCTTTTTGCAATCTTCTCATCTTTACGACGCTTCTTCCTCTCTTCAGTCGAGGGCCTTGCAATTTTTCCTGCCGCGGTAAAGAATCGCTTCTTCTCCTGCCTGCTTAAACAGACAAGCTGCTCGCTATCCTTAACCAGGGCTTCAATGGTTGTGATACAGTTCTGTATCTCTTCCAATGTATATTTTCTGTCTTCCATAATTATCTGACTTAATGCTGACAACACTTCGACTCCGCTCAGTGTGACACTGACACCATTGTAAGCGCGTTGCGTGACGTCATCATGGGTAGAGTCGAAGGATAGTTTTGCCCTGCAATGACTACCTCACTTGTAGCGTTGTGCTTTACCAACCCTTTTCCTGTTAATCCTTTTGCGTGCCGAGGTATAATCGCTCAACTTTTTTTCTTGCCCAGGGTGTTCTTCGCAGAAACTTGAGGCTGGACTTCACAGAGGGATCACTGTCGAAACACCGAATTCGTGTACGCATGCCTAGCTCGTCCCAGCCATAATGCTCAACCAGGCAGTTAACGATTTGTTCCAGTGTCACGCCATGCAGGGGGTTATTGACTTGTTGTTCACTCATGATCCGGGCTTCATAATTCTGATTATTGTTCTATCTCTGTTCATAACTTAGTCAATCAGCCGACTTCATGAATCATCCTTTCCATCTGCGTGCTCTTCTCTGGGCTTTTTGGTTCGACGACCGGGTTTGGCCAGAATTTCCAGATAAAAGTATTCGAGCTGTTTTGATTCGGCTTGATCAATGGCTTTATTAATGTCGTACACATGAACGGCCTCACTACTTTCCTCATCAACACCCATCCGACAGTTAAAGTCCCAAAAATCGGCACCTTTGGGCAGATCCTTCCTACGTTCTCTCTTTAGATATTTTTTAACTTCATATTTGATGGCGGTAACAAGCTGAGGAACTTTGATCTTCGGGTGGGTCAGTTTAAACGTTTTTTTCATAGTGATCTTAAAAGTGTAACTAGTATTATTTAAAAAGTTTTAATATTGTTATCAAACCTGGAAGCAGTTTTACAGATCCTTTCCTGCATAACAGAAACGGGGCCAACTCTTCACAATTGACAAGCAAGACTTTCCAGTCTCAGCAACTGTCAATGATAAAGAATTGACCCCGTTATTACGTCTATAGTCGGATCTGCATTATTCAAATGCAACGCGACATGACATTTTAAGCTTATTCTATATTAGCACCGACAACAGCAGCCATCTGCATCATGTTGATCGTCTGACCCTCTTTCATCTTTGTAAGGTTTGTGAGCTTACCTGATTTGCTTTTGGAATTTGTATTTTTAAATACCGTGAGCAATTTTGCATCAGCCACAATGTACTTGCCCGCGTTCTCAGGCTTACCATTTTCACTCTTTGTCTGAAGTTTATTCGCCTTAATATAATCCCAAAGTTTTTTGGTGATCTCTGTCCTGGGAAGTTCTGTTTTTCCCAGAAACGCTGCCATATCAGATTTCAGTTTCACCGGCTTGCTCAATCCCTTTGCTTCTGCCATTTTTTGCTCCTTCATATTAAGATTTAAATTATCTCAGAGGTCAGTTTTTCTACCAATTTATTTTCTACTCAACAGTTAAATACTCACACACAATGTTATTAGCAACAGACAGATACTGTTTATTTCTAATAGCATAGACATGGTTTATATTACTTTAAACAATTTTTCAAGCAAAATCTCTCATAAACTTTCAAAAAAACTCAGTAATGTACCTGTTTTATTAATTGCGGGTTGTCATTCCCCGGATTATTGACTTCATTTGAGACGGCATAGGCTATCATTTCATCATCCGGATACGGCCTTAACAGCTGCTTTATAGTATCGGGGTTTTGTATTTTAGTGTTGAGCCACTGGTCTTCAAGTGCCTCATGTAGAATTACCGGCATTCTGCTATGTATTGGCTTGATAGTTTTGTTAGGTCGTGTCGTTAGTATGGTAAAAGTCTTAAGATCATTTCCATCGCTGTCTTTCCAGACGTCATAAATCCCTGCCAGGCAGAACATTCTACTCTCCTTCAATCCTATATAATGTGGAGTTTTTTTCGTACCGATTGTTTTCCATTCATAAAATCCGGAGCATGGTACCAGACATCGATTTGTTTTCAGAAGGGTCTTAAATGATGATTTTATATCGACAGTCTCTACTCTCGCATTGATCATTCTGCTTCCAATCTTCGGGTCTTTTGACCAGGATGGAATCAACCCCCACTTCATCATCTCCAGTCTGTTTTCATGTCTCGCATTACGACTGATAGTATAAGCATAATGCAAAGGGGCAATATTATAGCGAGGCTTTATATTCCCAATCAGGTCTTCTGAGCCTGAAAGCCTAAATCTTGGAAAAACTTCGTCTATATCTTCTAATACAAATCTACCGCACATAGTTTATCCTGAGAGTAATCATAATTATTCACCGGTATCATGGAAAACAAATCCAAACACTATTGCAAACAAGATACAGCACCCTTAATTCAATGACTTCGCCTACTAATGGGTGGCGTCTTCTACTATTTAAGTTTTACTGAGTACTGTCCTGCTCCTGCCCATTCTCTTCGCTTTGTATAAGGCTTTGTCAGCAGCTTTGATCACATCATCGGGTGTTCTTAGTCCATTGTGTCTCTCTGCTACACCAATACTGATACTGACTGAAACTTTTCTGCCGACATTTTTTTTACCACGCTCTCTCTTTCCACGTGTACTCTCCTTTGGCCGGTCCTTACCTCTTATGACAATTTTGTGTTTTTCAATGGCCTGTCGCAGTTCTTCCAAGTGCGGGGCCACTTGTTTCATTTCTTTACGCAGAAAAACAACAGTAAATTCTTCACCCCCATAGCGGAATGCTTTTCCTCCGCCTCTAATTTTTTTCATTTTGCTTCCAACCATTCTCAGTACTTGATCACCCATATCATGGCCGAAAGTGTCATTAAATTTTTTAAAATTATCAACATCAAGCATTGCAATGGTATAACGCCGTCCTAACATCATCATATTTTCATTTAATGCACGACGCGATAATAGGCCAGTAAGTTCATCCAGATACGCCATAT
>CAXMPV010000151.1:0-4995 GCA_964195175.1 uncultured Thermodesulfobacteriota bacterium
CATTGCTGACGCAATGGAAAAAGTAGGTAAGGATGGTGTTATTACAGTTGAAGAAGGGAAAAGTCTTCAAACGGAGTCAACATGGATTGAAGGTTTACAATTTGATAAAGGATATCTCTCGCCATATTTTGTAACGGATCCTGCAAAGATGCAAACTATACTGGAAGATCCTTATATCCTTATTCATGAAAAGAAGATTTCATCTGCAAAGACTATATTACCTGTCTTGGAAAAGGTCGCACAAAGTGGCAAACCTCTTATGATAATCACCGAAGACATTGAGGGAGAGGCTTTAACCCTCCTTGTAGTCAATAAACTTCGCGGAACATTAAAATGTGCTGCTGTAAAGGCGCCTGGTTTTGGTGACAGAAGAAAAGCAATGCTAGAGGATATTGCAATACTTACTGGCGGACAGGCAGTCTTTGAAGATTTAGGGATAAATATTGAGAGTTTAGAGCTCAAAGACCTTGGCAGAGCCAAGAAGATTGAGATTGACAAAGACAACACGACTGTCATAGAGGGAGCAGGAAGCAGCAAAGCAATACAAGGAAGAATCGAACAGATACGAGCAGAAATCCAGAGTACCACCTCTGATTATGATATAGAGAAGCTGGAAGAGAGACTCGCAAAATTGACTGGCGGTGTTGCAATGATAAATGTTGGTGCAGCAACCGAAAGTGAAATGAAAGAAAAGAAAGCAAGGGTAGAAGATGCTCTGCATGCTACCAGGGCTGCTGTTGAAGAAGGCATACTACCTGGTGGTGGTGTTGCATATATTCGAGCAGTTGGCAAATTAAAGTCCCTGAAACTTAAGGGAGATGAAGCAATAGGTGTTGATATTATTCGTAGAGCGTTGTCTGCACCTTTAAGTCAGATTGTTGAAAATGCAGGAGACAATGCACCAATCGTTGTGGAAAACGTCGCCAATGCCGAGGGAAACCAGGGCTATGATGCTGGCAAAGCAAAATATTGTGATATGGTTAAGCAGGGAATTGTAGACCCAACTAAAGTAGTGAGAACTGCAATCCAGAATGCTTCAAGCATTGCAACACTTCTGTTAACCACCGACGCGATAATAGGAAAAGTACCAGAAAAGAAGGCGGCACCAGCTATGCCAGGAGGCGGTGGTGGATATGGTGGATATGGAGACATGTACTAAACTCCAGCTCTTCTACAAAATCGATACTACAGTTTTTTCAAAAAGCCGGCCCATATTTATGGGTCGGCTTTTTTGTTGAACGGACTTTGAAAAGCTGTTATATTTGAAACATCACTATTCCGAAAATTCGCTTATTTAATAGATGTGTTTTGAGCCTAAACATCGGCAATTATTTAATACCACAAGCCTTTAACCCCTCCTGAGATCGACCTTGCGTTACTCGCAAAAGCGACATTAAGCAACAAACTAATCCGGTTTAAGCTTAGATACGAAAGATGAGGGCAATATGGCTTTTATATCGGATGAAACACCACAAAAGTTGATGGCAAAACACAGTAGTATTGAAAAGCTCTTTGAAGAGTTTTTTTCATGGCAAAAAGCCATGATTTTGCCTCTTCTTCACTAACCTGCTCCTTTACGAAATCTGGAATTTCCACATAAACAGGAGAATATGCTGAGTCCTTTAACAACATTTGAGCATCTTGTGACAATTCCTTCCCCGTAAATCCTGTAGTTTTCACCTCGTGCTCGGTTACAAATCTTAAGCCGATAACAATATTTACACCCTTTTCCATCACGGCTCTTTCAAACGAGTTTTGCAACTTCAAATCTACATCTGCTGTAATCTTTTCCTGTTCCAATTGTGCGATGTAATTACCTATATCTTTATTTTCTCTCCCACTTAACGCAAGGCAACTCTGCTTAAGACGTTCTAAGCTCCTTAAATAAGCCTGAGCATAAATAAAATCAGACACCAGTGCCCCGGTACCTAGTACCATCTTCTCCCTGTCCAGCAGCGCAACGTAATCGTTCATATCCGCATTTTTTTCCTCACTTAGTGCAAGATAACCATTTTTAATACGCTCAATACTTTTTACATGAGACTCATTTTGAGGTTCTGCATAAAGCACATCAAACACCAACACCTTGGTTCCAAGGTCAGAAACGATGTCCACAAACTTCCCGATATGATCCCTTGGTAGAGGATACCTCCCCAGTTTTTTTATACTGTTCTCATCAATCATGACTACTGCTATTTCCTTGCCGGGGTCTCTCTTACCCCTGACATTATAGGGCATCGAGGGACTTTAATTCGGCACTTCTAAAATACCTCAGGGGTTTGAATGTATCGCGGTTTTCGAGATTAAAAAGAGTTAAAACAAGGGCAAAAACACCCATAGAGATGGCAATGCTTATTATGTTGTTTTTCGCCTTTTTAAGAAATGCCTTGAATTTCATAAGGAAATTAACGGATTATAAAAAATGCCTGTGCGTCATTTACCCTCAATAGAGAAAAAAGATTCCAAGGTTTATGACGGACAAAAACACTTAAAGAGCGGATAAAACGGTCTTTAATCTTATTAAAGCAGCTTCCGATCTTCATAAAAGAGTATCAGCAGAAACCTTTCTGCTTAATGACAACAAAACAAAATATATCAAAAACCTCTTATATTTCAACAGGTTACACAAGTTAATAATTGTTTTATATATATTGCAACTGCAACTGTAGCTGTAATTGTAACAACTTTTTCTTTTCCACTTTTTTTAGGGTAAAAAGTAAAGAAAATTACCTAAATTTAATAATTCTTTCTTTTTCTGTAACCTACGATATGAAATACCTTTGTGACTATAAATGTTGTGCGGAAACATCACAAGGGTACAACATTTTGTATGTTTATCGAAAAATGTGCTTGACTTTTTGTCCATTATCTGTATATTTACCTCTTTGAAATTATAATTTACTTGTTCAGATGCTTTTCTATCTAAACAGTAGGTTTCAGATCCTATAACAAGAGATATACCTTGAGAAATCTAGATGCAGATTCGTAAATCAGTTAAAAAAGCTTAATTAATTATTTTATTTTTATGTAACTTGTCAAAAAGGGGGACATAGTGACAGTAGAAATGTTAAAGGAAAATACTGGAGTTGCCGAAAAAATTGAGAAGAGCTTGACTCTTTTCGTAGAAGCTGTAGAACTATCTTCAGATTTGGAAGTGATTGGCACAGCATTGCCTTCAAATGAAGAAGTTTTCGTAATTAGAGACTACAGCAAGACCGAAGGCATTGAAGGTGCATACGTTGAAGTATCGATCGAAGAGATCGTACGAAAAGTTACAGATTGTGACAAAGCTCAAGAATTCGTAAGTGTAATTCAGAATGACAGGGCATCTATCGTACTAAACGGTATCACAAGAATCGTTGGCTACTATTCCAGAGTTAACAACTGGAACAAGTCAAAAGTTGGAGAGCTGAGAGATCGTGCTAAGGGTAGCTACGGACTTACTGGCCAAAACCAGCTTTTCCAGGACGATCGTCTAGATATGATTGATTCGTTATAATAATAACCTGGCTTTTGTGTGGGTTGCATATCCAAGCAACTTCACCAGGAAGCAGAAGGTTAAATAAATACCCCACTAAAAGGCTTATAAGGACACAAAACCTTATAAGCCTTTTTCATTTAGATGCAGCCACACAAACACTAAACATGTATGAATGACAGCCGGTTGTACCGCCCTGACAGAGCCGTATCTCATTCTAAAGAGCAGAATAGACCCTTGCCGACCATATTCACCCCCCTGTCGAACGAACAGGACAAGCGTAAAAGAATCTCAGTTTTAAGTTTCCTTATACACAAATCAAAGAGATTTTTATTCTAAATTACATTATTCCCTACAAGCGCTATCACTTTTTTGCCAACAAGCCAGAAAAAACAAGTAAAAACTATACATTGACTGCTCACTAACGCCATGTTAGAATTTAGGGTCACTTTTTGCAAATCGATAAACATATTAAACAAGATTAATAGTTCTCTAAGGAGAAAATATAAATGTTAACACTTGGAATAGATATAGGCTCTTTATCAACAGACGCCGTGCTAGTAAATGAAAAAAGAGAAATCATAGCCTATGAGGTAATTGCGACAGGTGCCAGCAGTAAAAAAGCTTGCGATAAAATATTTAAACATATCTTAGACGCCACAAAACTAGAAGCAAAAGACCTGGACTATGTAGTTGCGACTGGCTACGGAAGAATCAAAGTTCCTTTCGCCAATGAGGTTGTAACAGAAATTACATGCCACGCAAAAGGCGCAAACTATTTCTTCCCGGATGCCAGAACTGTTATAGATATTGGCGGACAAGATAGCAAGGCCATAAAGTTGGATGCGAAAGGCAATGTTCTCGACTTTTCCATGAACGATAAGTGCGCAGCCGGAACAGGAAGATTTCTGGAGGTAATGGCAAGGACTCTGGAAATTGAACTTGATGAGATGGGAGAGCTCTCACTTACGGGAAAAGATAATGTCTCTATCAGCAGTCTGTGTACCGTCTTTGCGGAATCAGAGGTTGTTTCCCTAATTGGCGCAGACCACAAGACTCCGGACATCTGCAGAGCGTTGCATATATCCATTGCTAAAAGAGTATCAGGACAGGCAAAAAGGGTTGGGCTGGAAGAAACAGTTGTAATGACCGGAGGTGTCGCCAAGAATATAGGAGTTGTGCGTGAACTGGAAAAAAAGCTGCTTTGCAAAATTAAGATAGCTGAAGAGCCACAGATTATCGGCGCTCTGGGGGCAGCCTTAATTGCCTTAGAGAATGCGAGTGCCCCACCCCCAAAAGCGAAAACTGAGGAAGCTGACGACAGCCAAGCTTCGATCTCTAATGTCCAGCTGGATGATGGCAAGATGCCAAAGATTGGTTATTTTTGTACGTATACACCTGTAGAAATTATTAGGGCAGCGGGGTATCACCCTGTAAGGGTTAAGGGCATAAGCGAAGAAAATGGAGCAGGCGGCGAATCTCTCCTCTGCAGCAACATATGTTCATACATTAAAACT
>CAXMPV010000152.1:0-4956 GCA_964195175.1 uncultured Thermodesulfobacteriota bacterium
AGCCAGTAGGGATTAAACCCGCTGCGAAACAACCTGTAATAATATCAAACTTGTCTGCCAGACTTAGCACAATACCTATTTCGGTCTCCGGCAACACATCATCAGCATACCTCGGCAAGTAATGTTCTGCTATTGACCTTGCCACCTCTTCATCCTCACCTTGTACGAGGGCATATTCACGACCCATAATTCCCTGTAACTTGGGAAACTCCCCAACCATTTCTGTTAAAAGGTCTGTTTTACATAAGCTGGACGCACGTTTAACCAGTTCCAACCTGTCGGAAGAAAAACCCAGCATTTCGGCAATAAAACATGCCAGATCGCCAATTCTCTTCCCCCTATCCATATAACTCCCCATATCTTCATGAAATACAACCCCTTCCAGATCCTTGAGCCTGTCATGAAGTGTTACCTTTTTATCCTCATCCCAGAAAAAATTTGCATCAGCCAGTCTTGCACGCAGAACGCGCTCATTCCCCTTCCTGATAATCTCACCATCACCCGAACCTCTATCAGTAATCACTATAAATTCAGGTAGCAGCTTACCTTCTTTGTCCTTAACAGGGAAATATCGTTGATGATCCTTCATAGAAGTTACAACAACTTCCGATGGAATTGCCAGAAACCCTTCATCAAAACTGCACTTTACAGCACCAGGAAACTCAACAAGGTTTGTAACCTCTTCAAGCAGTTCTTCGTCTTCCAGAGTAGTATCATAATCGGAAAGGAGAGAGTTTATCTCTTTTCTGATAATGTCTCGTCTTTCGTCTATCTCCACTATTACATTTTCACTTTTTAATCTCTCTTTATAAATTCCATAATCAGCATCAGGAATATCTATAACATTGTCAGACAGAAACTGATGACCGCTTGTACTACGGCCGGCTTTTAAGCCATTTAATTCCAGGCTGACAATATCCTTATCGAAAACCGCCATTAATGTACGTATCGGGCGAGCGAAATATAATTTGTCAGATCTCCATCTCATTGATTTTGGAAAATTGATAGACGTTATGACAGATGTCAGCATTTCCGGCAGAAGGTCAAAGATTTTCTTTCCTTCTACCTCTTTTACGGCAAAGCAATATTTTCCTTTGGGCGTTTCCTTCACTATCATATCTTCCGCTTTGACTCCCTGTGAACTCGCAAAGCCAACAGCGGCTTTCGTTAGCGCACCACTCTCATCAAAAGCAACCTTTGATGAAGGACCTTTTACCTCCTGTACAATATCTTCCTGATTTTGCGGCAGTCCGCTGACAAACAACACCAGGCGCCTTGGCGTGCCTGTTGTATGTATACTGTCAATACTCAGACGGTTTTGTTTTACCTGTTCTATAAACAACTCCTCCATTTGTTTGAGAGCAGGCACTATATAACCAGCCGGTATCTCTTCAGTTCCTATTTCTAATAACAGATTTGACATATTACTTACACTCTTTCCAACTTAATGTTCTCGCCATCCCGTACTCTCTTAAATACATCTGTATCCCCCTCTACCCTACCAACTATGTTAACGGCACTGGCGGGACGAATCTCATCACCCTGACTGGCAGGTGTCGGACCAAAGAATATACAGAAAGCCTTGCCAGTCGGCCAGTAACCCAAATCTCCTTTTCCAACTACCTCTTTTGCTGTCTCATCTAAAGCTGATGTAACGGAAATCGTAAAATAAATCTCATCGCCCCATGTATTCACGGTATTCTCGATAGGTAACGAGTCCCAGATTGCGTCAGACGTCTTGCCATTTGAAAGCTCTGCTACTGCAGAGACGTCACCTGCAATTATTTTAATCTGCCTCATTGTCGTCTCAGGTTTTTGATAAAAAAGAATAAAGCTGCGACAAATAGCATTGAAAAAGTAATGGTATTATGCTTTGTATACTCCATAACACCCGTAACATTAAAAATTATCAATGTTATGGCCAACACCATCAAAACAGCAGACATCAGCATTAACAACTTACTTCTATTATTTAATATATCCAATGTACTCACCCCCTATATTTTAGATTTCCATTTTCAAATACCCTAAATTAACCTGTAATTAAACTTTCCGATAGCCGTATTGTTTTCAACTATCCCTTATTACACCCTGACAAGCGGTATTGTAATAGATAGACATAATATTATTGGAATTAACTATCAATAAGTTCGGCGTGTAAAAAGACTTATATAAAATGGGCCCACTAGGACTCGAACCTAGGACACACGGATTATGAGTCCGTTGCTCTAACCAACTGAGCTATGGGCCCCGAAATGATCTGTGGAGTGATCAAGTACTCTTTTCTAATTCTTTTAACAAATAGGAATCTCGAAATTAGCCGAGAAGCTACAAATACAATGAGTAGGAGTTTATCAATTTTCCGGTCTGGTTTCAAGTGTTTTGTTTTTCGTAAGTTATGTTAGAGGCCATTTGGATCACAGCACACTCATATATCTTTAACTTTCTGACTGTCCATTTAATAAAATCACTAAATCAGTACAATTCACAAAAACATATATATAGTCATGAAAGGATCTATAACAGCTAGATGGTTATTAAGATTACACTTGCAACAAGCAAAATATTTTATAGAATTCGATACTATACTTGAATCTATTGAACAACTAGTTATATCACAGAAAATATGAAGTGAATTAAAGAGAGAATAATAGATTCAATTGATGAAGCAACATATGTTAAGCAGAGCACAGCACAGATGAATTAGCGTCTAGAATGGATCTCATTTGAAATACACTAAACACTTAACCAGAGGAGAGTTCCTAATGCTTGGAAAAATCGTAGTCTTGTTTTTCTGTCTCTTATTGTTACAAACAAAATCTGTTCTGGGACAAACAAATATTTCTAACCAGATTAGAGATATTCATGTATTTGATGACAGAGGAGATGGAGTAAAAAGTGAACTATTCAGGATAGACGATGTAGGTATCCGTTCCGGGTTAGGCTTAACCGATGAACATGGATATAAACAAGTTTACCTGTTATGCAAGAGTGGAGATCAAATTGGAGCTATTCCTGAAAGCGGAGACTACTTTCAACGAATGATTAATTGTACAAAAAACAAAACTATCAAACTGGAATTGGGGAAAAAAGAGTTCTATAAACTTATCTTTAATGGTGACAAAGAAATTAATGCTCAAATAATAGCGATGAGTCCTGAAAAAATTGAGATTGTTCCGGAAGATAGTACCCAATCAGTAACAGTAAATTTTGAAGAGCTAGACAAAATACTTGAAGCTAAGAATTATATAAGTCCTGGTAAAATTGCTGGCAAGACAGTGGCCGGAGCCGGAGTTGGCGCTGGAATTGGCGCTATCTTTTTCGGCATTGGCGCTATTCCCGGGGCCATTATTGGTAGTATTTCCGGTGGAGCGACTTCGTCAACGTCCATTGAGTATGGAAACGATGTATTGCCAAAATATTACGCGCCAGAATCAAGTTTAAGATAGGGTCTAAATTATTAAGTATTAACAAATTGAAATTAGTATTTTTATGAGTTGCAAATAAACCGGATAACAAAAAAATGCTGCATGCTGTCTTTAGCATAATATCTCCTTTTATGATTTTCTCAAATCCAATTTCACTTGACATAATGTAATTATAAAAATAGAATATTCCCTTCCTGAAAAACAGGAAATTTGCTCAGCATTTAACATGATAAAGGTCAAAAATATATGACGGATGTGTTTGGGGATAAATCAAAAATAAACAGATACGATACTGATGAAGAAGCTCCATGTATCGTTGCTTGTCCGATACGGCAAGATGCGCGGGATTATATACAATTGATCGCAAGGGGCCGGTTTTCTGATGCGATAAAGGTCGTCGCGGAAAGAAACGCGTTACCATCCGCATGTGGACGTATATGCACCCATCCATGTGAGACTGAATGTCGAAGGAAAGATATAGACAAGCCTATCGCGATTGCATGGCTTAAACGTTTCCTTGCTGATGGTTTTTTCAATGACACCACACAAGGTAAGGTCAAACAGGCAGAGGTCAAATACGCTGAAAAGATTGCGATCATTGGCGCTGGACCGGCAGGATTGGCAGCCGCAAAAGATCTGTCTCTCCTTGGGTATCAATGTACTATCTTTGAAGCGCACTCTGGTCCCGGAGGTATGCTTCGGATGGGAGTACCGACATACCGCCTGCCAAGAGAGTTCATGGATAAAGATATCGGTTTTATAACAGATCTTGGTGTAGAAATAAAATACAACACAACTATTGGCAAGGATATCTCCTTCGACGATTTAAAAAATGATTTTGATATTACGTTTTTAGCTGTGGGTTTGCCCGTTACAAGACGCCTGCCCATTGAAGGCACTGATTTGGATGGGGTGCAGGACGCTATAACATTTCTTAAGAGTGCTAACTGCCATGACAATGCAAAGGTGGGAAACAATGTCCTTGTAATTGGTGGTGGAGCGGTTGCCATGGATTGTGCAAGAACGGCTTTAAGGCTTGGCCCGAAGGAAGTTAACATAGTATGCCTGGAGCATCGAGATGAGATGCCAACATCTGATTACGAGATTGAAGAGACACTACAGGAAAAAGCAATACTTCACGCCTCATTAGGCCCTAAGAGAATTGTAGGGAAAAATGGCAAGGTCACGGGCCTTGAAACGCTTAAGGTAGAATCTGTTTTTGACAGCCAGGGAAGATTTAATCCATCATTTCATGAAGGCAGTGAATCTATAATAAATGCAGATACGATCATTCTCGCTATTGGCCAGTCCTCAGATCTATCGTTTCTTGAAGGGCATGAAGAGATAGGTGTTACCAGAGGAGGTACGATAACCGCAGATGCTGATACTTTAAGCACCGGTATGCCGGGCGTTTTTGCTGGTGGTGATGTAGTATTAGGCAGAGGAACACTTACTATGGGTTTGGAACATGGTAAGAAAGCCGCAATATCTATACACAATTATCTAAGGAAAACTTCTGAGAGTGACT
>CAXMPV010000153.1:0-4914 GCA_964195175.1 uncultured Thermodesulfobacteriota bacterium
CTTCTGTTTTATCTCATCAACAATACTCTCTACATCTCTGTCTCTTACATTGAAAGCAACGATAATTCTTCGCTTAGTATCATCCCGATGAATTTGATTAGGACCTTCCTTGAACGAAATATCTGCCACCTGATCTAAAAGGATTTGATTACCTGAAGGCGTATTGATGAAAAGGGTTGCAACATCACTTAGGCCTTTACGGCTGGCTTTATCCAGACGCACAACTAAGTCAAACCTTCTCTCTCCTTCAAATACCAACCCTGCCGACACTCCGGCAAAAGCAGTCTTGATAGACCTGTTAATTTCAGAGATGTTCAACCCGAACTTGGCAATTTCATCCCTGTTAAATTTGACCATAATCTGCGGTAGTCCTGTAACCTCTTCCACATAGAGATCACTGGTTCCTTTCACAGTATTTACAACTCTTCCAACTTTTGCCGCCTGTTCACTCAGGACATCCAGATCCTCTCCATAAATTTTAAGTACTACATCCTGTCTGGCCCCTGTCATTAATTCATTAAAACGCATCTGTATCGGTTGCTGAAAACTAAAGGAAACGCCTGGTATTACAGATAATGCCTCGCTCATCTTATTGGCAAGCTCTTCTCTTGTTTTCCCGCTGGTCCACTCTTTCTTATCTTTGAGGATGATCATCAGATCGCAAGCTTCAATCGGCATGGGATCAGTCGGTATCTCACCTGAACCTATTTTCCCGACTACATCTTTAACTTCAGGAAAATTTTCCAGCAGAATAGCAGAGGCTTTGTGAGAAGCGTCTATGGTCTCAAAAAGCGAACTTCCGGTCATTACACGAGTTTCGACTGCAAAGTCTCCCTCTTCCAGAGTAGGAATAAACTCACCTCCCAAATTCAAAAAAACCACAAGGCTTAAAACGAAAAGAAAGAGTGCAGATAACAACACAGTATATTTTCTTTTTAGCGCAAAATGAAGAAGCGGATCGTATAGTTTGTGAATAAAATCTATTATCTTATCTGAAATATTCGCTTTGTGCTCTGTCTTTCTGCTCAGGAATAGAAATGACATCACAGGAACATAAGTGAGAGAGAGAATAAGCGCTCCCAATATTGCGAAACTAACAGTTTGAGCCATAGGTCCAAACATCTTGCCTTCTATACCTACCAATGCAAGAATCGGCAAATAGACAATGAGTATAATAATTTGCCCGAAAACAGCCGAGTTCATCATCCTCTTAGACGCCTCACGTACCTGGCTGTCCATCTGTTCATTTGATAGCCTTTCTACTCCTCCATAAATATTCCTACTCATAACAATTCTCTGAACAACGCCCTCAACAATAATAACCGCACCATCAACTATTAAGCCGAAATCAATCGCCCCAAGGCTCATCAGGTTAGCTGATACACCAAAGAGATTCATCATGGAAAATGCAAAAAGCATCGATAGGGGTATTACAGAAGCCACTATAAATCCCGCCCTGAAATTGCCCAGTAACAAAACCAATACTAAAACTACAATTAGCGCTCCTTCAGTTAAATTTTTACTAACAGTACCTATGGCCTTATTAACCAATTTGGTACGATCCAGAAAAGGCTCAATTACCACTCCCTCCGGCAGTGTTTTTTCAATCTGCTCAATACGCTCTTTCACGTTTTTTATAACTTTCGCAGAATTCTCACCCTTAAGCATCATTACTATGGCGCTTACTACCTCTTCTCCACCGCGTGTCGAAGCCCCGTAACGCACGGCATGACCAAATTGAACTTTCGCAACATCTCTTATTAACACGGGTGTACCATCTTCATCGTTTTTAACTACAATAGCACCGATATCATCGAGACTGCTCACCATACCCTCACTTCGAATAAAATAAGCGTTGGGCCGCTTGTCAATGTAAGCCCCTCCCGTATTTTGATTGTTTTGCTCTAACGCAGTAAAAACATCGCTGATAGTTAAATCCATACTACGCAGTGATTCCGGATTAATGGCAACTTCATATTGTTTCAGGTAGCCCCCGAAACTACTTACATCTGCCACACCGGAAGTACCGATTAACTGTCTGCGTATAATCCAATCCTGAATAGTACGCAGATCCATAGAGGAATACTGATCTTCGTAACCTTCTTTGGCATGAACAACGTATTGATAAATTTCTCCTAACCCAGTGGTAATAGGACCCATTTCAGGCGTACCTATTCCTTCTGGAATCTGTTTTTCTGCTTCGGCCAGACGCTCACTTATTTGCTGCCTTGCCCAATAAATATCGGCTTTTTCTTTAAATACTACCGTTACCACAGATAAACCAAAACGTGAGAAGGATCGGATCTCCTCTATATCAGGAATGGATGCCATAGTCATTTCAATTGGAAATGTTATTAATCGCTCTACTTCCTGAGCCGCAAGAGCAGGAGTAATTGTAATGACCTGTACCTGATTGTCAGTAATGTCAGGCACAGCATCTACCGGAAGTTGTGTAAGTGAATAACCTCCCCATGCAATCAATCCAAAGACTAATAAAACAACTATGAGTTTGTTGTTTATGGAAAACGATATTATTCTATCTATCATTTGATATCAGTCTCTCCCCGGATACGGTTTCAATGTTTATGATGGCCCTGTTATAGTCAAGCAACGTATTTATGTATGCCGCCCTGGTTTCCAGAAGATTTTTTTGCATCGTAAGAAATTCGATAAAGCTGGTGTTGCCATCTCGGTATGAAATTTCATTCAAATTCAGGCTTTCATCAACCTGTGGTATAATCTCATCAGTGTAGATGGCAATACCTTCCTTTGCAGCCATGTATGTTTTAAATGCGATTTCCACTTCCTTTTGAATCTGTAGCTGCTTATATTTAATATTAATGTCTGCCTTGTCTCTGGCAGTTTTTGCTCTTTTGAGTTCAGGTTGTTTTCTGTCCCATAGCGGTATTGAGATTGTTAACTGTCCGCCAACAATATCATCATTCCCTTCCTCTCTGCTGTAAAATCCTGATACTCTAGGATTTGGAATAATCTCAACCTTACGGAGTGATATTTCTTGAGAGGCCCTCTCCTTCTCAATCTCTATTGCCTTCAGGTCGGGTCTCTTTCCATAAGCTGAAGCCAAAAGATCGTCCATACTTATCATTAACTTTTTAGAGTACAACTTTCCCTCAATATTCAGTTCCTCGTCACCCGGTTTTCCAAGCATGAGCTTCAGATTTAATAAACTTTTCTGGTAACTATTCTTTGCTACAAGAAGCTGTTGTCTTGCCTGTCCATAACCTATTTTTATAGAATTGAGCTCTAATGCCGCTATTGCGCCTGCATTATACCTCTCTCTAGTTGCATCCCATAATCTTTCAAATATGCTATTGACATTTTCACGAAGCGACAGGGTTTCTCTGGCGGTTAAAACTTCATAAAAACCACTCTTTACCTTTGCAATAACGGTTCTTTCTACGTCAGCAATCTCAAACCCTACCCTCTCAATTTTCTTATTGGATACTTTTATCCGTTTTCCCCTCTGGCCATAAACCTGTAACTCCTGGGACAGTGAAAATGAAAAATCTGTATTTCTGCGTGCAGGTGTATTTCTTGACCCGACCCTGCTATTCAATTTAGGGTTTGAAGGTAAAAGGAATGATGCCTTAATACGGTCGGCTTCTGCAGTGCCTAACCCCTTCCTTGCTGCTGCGATCTGCAAGTTGTTTTCAATGGCAATCTTAATACACTCTTCGAGATTAACCGCTTTGGCTTCTCTCCCCTCCTCCGCCATCGAAATGTCAGGAGCAAAAAAGAGTATAGATACTATTAATGTGACAACAGTCACATATTTAATGTGATGTACTGGGTAGATCATTTGTTACCTCTTGTTAAAGTTGGATACAATTGATGCACGTAATTACACTATGGAAGCGTACGTAGTCTTAATTAGCCATATACAAACTACACAGCAAGTTCCGTAACAGCTTGAATAGTGAAACGTTTAAAGTAAGAGTGAAAGGACTAAAGAATTGATTGCGGAGGACGAAAGAGGGTCTTTGCAAAGAGGTCCTTGTAGAGAACGTCTTCGGCCATTGAAAAAGATTGAGGAGCGTTGTCGAAATGAAAATTAATACCGCTTAATTGATTTATAAAAAAATGTGAAATGGCACAACAAACAGCACAGTGATGGAACGGTTCGTCGGGAAGAACAGGGCAGTTATGCTCATCACAAGAGTTTGTTCCCTCCGTAGAGGCAATATCCACACCTACCTTGTTGTAAATATCTTCCTGAGAAAAGACCACTTCCGGAAAGATTGAAAGAAACAAAACTAATATCAAACAAGCCTTTAATATACGTATGCGTCCAGATTTTAAATTCATAAGCATCCCATTAAGCTATACTTCAAATCAATAAATGTCAAGGCCATTTATTATCAACTCCGGATTACGGAAGACAAGGGCCCTGGCAGCTTCTTCTCCTACAATCCTGGTAGCAGTTTTCAACGCTTTGGAAAGAATTGGTGGTCTGCCATTAAGCGAATGAACATCAGATGCAATAAAATGCACCAATCTATTCTTCAACAGCCACTCAGCACATTTCTTTTCTCCGGGGATCGCCCTTTTTATCAAGCAATGCGCATTAATCTGAAGACGAGGGATACAGCTTTAACGAAGACATACTAGGCAAGCAATTTTATTGTATACATCATTTTGCTAGAATACTTACCTATTCTAGAGAAATAGTTCTTGGTAGAAACTCTTAACACACACTTAAAGATGTCAGTTATTGAATGGTGCAAAATATTTGGTACCGACGATAATGAACTTCATTGGGAAAAAACCGTAATTATGAATTCATGTAAGTTCCAAAATGAATTTAGACTAAAAATTTATGAAGCAACTAAACTAAGTGCTAAAGAATGGAAGGATTATCATAGTACGATAATTGGTTTTCGTAATAAATACGTA